>NZ_JBSXNV010000031.1:0-279899 GCF_056857795.1 Aliiroseovarius sp. B-4 | reverse complement strand
ACCTTCGAAAGATCGGGGCCAGAACCTTCACCGAGGTTTTTGAGGCCATCGGTGCAATCTGCGATCTCTACGACCCAGACGAGTGCTGCAATTACTTCAAGGCTGCCGGATATGTCGCAGGTTAATGTCGAAACGCTTTAGTGGAACGAGCTTACGCCTCCGACGAGCTGGGTGTACGGGACGCTGTCGCCCGTCGACTTCGAAAACAGACAACAAAACGTCAACAAAGAAGGTGTCTGGAAAACTAGGGGCACCTCACCTCTTCCTCACCTCGACGCGGCAACCGGAAAAGGGCATACATCGTCACTGCAAAGCGAATGATTTCCGGAAGCTTCTTGAAATAACTGACCAGGGCAACGAATGTGACATTCAGAACGGTGAAATGACCGCCCTGCCCGGCACGGGTAGATTTTCGTTTACGATGCCCGACAGCAGCCTCAGTCGCTCAGTCTTACATTTTCCGATGATGCTGTAACGGCACTCGACGAAAAGTCGCTGTTCACCAAGATCTGATTTGCGCCGACGGTGATCACCACGAGGGCGAATAATGCTGCCAAAAACGCTTTCATCCTACGCCTCCTTGCCCTGCTGGATTTCGGCCTCGCGCACCTCGTCGACCCACAGGCTGTGGTGTTCGCGGGCCCATTGCTCTTCAACGTCGCCGCTGCCCATGGCGTCAAATGCACCCTCCATCCCGATCGAACCGATATAGATATGAGCAAAAATGATGGAGAGCAGCACGAAGCTGACGACCGCGTGCCAAAGCTGAGCGTACTGCATTTCTTCTTGAGGCGTCAGCGGATAGGGTAGACGGTCCTGCCCGAACCAGTTGGGAACACCCCAATCGTTCAGCTTTGCAAAGGTAGCGCCGAACAAATTGAACTCGAACGGAAACAGCAGCGATAGACCTGAAAGCGAAATCGATGCACCCAAGATGATCGTGGACCAGAAGATCAGCTTTTGCCCCGCATTGAATTTCTTGGCCGGAGGATGTCCACCGCCGACAAGCCCGCCCCCTTGCGACATCCATTTCAGATCGGTGCGGTCTGGCAGGTTGTGGGCAACCCAGAAGACAAAGATGATGACCAGCGCCGCGATGAACGCCCAAGATATATTGTTATGCACCCATTTGGTGCCAATCGCGAGGGTCGAGAACGCGTCGTGCCCGAAGACTGGTATCAACACTTTGCGCCCGAACAGAGAGATCAGGCCAGTCAAACCAAGGATGAGGAAAGAACCCGCCAGCAGCCAATGCCCGAACCGCTCAACACCGGAAAACCGGGTGATCGTGCGGCCGGTCTTTTCGCCGTCAATTCGGATACGTCCACGAAACAGATAAAACAGCGCCAGCAGCAGCAGCGTGACCCCCAAAAGGCCCGCGCCATAGGTTAACAGCGGCCCTTCGCGAAACTTCAGCCACCACATGCCGCCATCCTGAATCAGAGTCTTTGCGGCAGGTCCGCGTGTCTGTGTCGTTATGTCCGCCGTGCTATAGCGCAGCGCGCGCCACAGGTCAGGGTCAGATTGCCCACCGAGCGTCCCAAGCGGGGCGGTGATCGGCGCGGCAGAGTCCGGGTCACCCGTGACGGAACGGCGGAATGTGTCGTCCACCTTCTGGTCGGCCTGACGGCGCAGGATGTCGGCCAATGTCTGCGCCCCGCCTGTTTCGGCGCGCGGATTGTCCACAGCCTCTTGTGCCGACACGGGCGTCAGCAGGCCAAAAACCAGGACAAAAACGGCGAATAGACGAAGCATTTGGACGATCCTTACCTTGTGTCGCAAAAGACAGGCGGCCCGGTCAGGACCGCCCGTTCAACGCAGGGAATGCGGGCGGGTTTATCCGCCGCTTCCCAATCGTGGTCCGGCCTGACCTTTCCTGCCATAGGCCGTACCCCAACCCCAGGCGCCTGCGCCAAAACCACGGGCGACGATCCGTTCGCGATAGATGCTGGACACGGTGTCACCATCGCCCGCCAGCAGGGCCTTGGTGGAACACATCTCGGCGCAGATCGGCAATTTGCCTTCAGCGATCCGGTTGCGGCCATATTTGGCGAACTCGGCAGCCGAGTTATTTTCCTCGGGGCCACCGGCGCAGAAGGTGCATTTGTCCATCTTGCCCCGCGACCCGAAATTCCCCGCTTGGGGGAACTGCGGTGCGCCGAACGGGCACGCATAGAAACAATAACCGCAACCGATGCACAGATCTTTGGAATGCAGCACGATCCCGTCTTCGGTCTGGTAGAACACATCAACCGGACAAACTGCCATGCAGGGCGCGTCCGAGCAGTGCATGCAGGCCACGGAAATCGAGCGTTCGCCCGGCTTGCCGTCGTTGATCGTGACCACCTTGCGGCGATTGATACCCCACGGCACTTCGTTTTCGTTCTTGCAGGCGGTGACACAGGCGTTGCATTCGATGCAGCGTTCGGCGTCAACGAGGAACTTTGCTCTTGCCATTTCTCTTCTCCCTTACGCTGACCAGATTTTGCAGAGGGTCGCTTTGGTCTCTTGCATCTGGGTTACGCTGTCATAGCCATAGGTCTGGGCGACGTTGGTGGATTCCCCCAAAACATAAGGATCGGCCCCCTCGGGGTATTTGTCGCGCAGATCCTTGCCCTCTAGATGGCCACCAAAATGGAACGGCATAAAGGCGACGCCTTCTCCGACCCGTTCAGTGACCATTGCCATCACCTTGACTTTGCCGCCCTCGGGCCCTTCGACCCAGACTTGTTCGCCATCACGGACGCCCAGATTGTTGGCATCGCGGAGGTTGATTTCGACGAACATATCCTGCTGCAATTCCGCCAACCACCGGTTCGAACGGGATTCGTCGCCCCCGCCCTCGTATTCGACCAAACGGCCCGACGTCAGGATGATCGGATAATCCTGCGAGAAATCGTTCTTCTGGATCGATTCGTACATCGTCGGCACGCGCCAGAATTTCTTGTCCTCATATGTCGGATAGTCGGCCACCAGATCGCGGCGGTTGGTATACAACGGTTCGCGGTGCAGTGGCACCGGATCGGGGAAGGTCCAGACCACGGTGCGGGCCTTGGCGTTGCCGAAGGGCGCACAGCCATGCTTGATGGCCACCCGCTGGATGCCGCCCGACAGGTCGGTTTTCCAGTTCACGCCACCGGATTTGGACTGGTAATCCGACGGCAGATCGCCCTGCTGAGATGTCTCGCCAACTTCCTCGGTAGTGCCGCCGTCATCCGCCGGTTCCGCCGCCAATGGTGCCCCGTCCGGGAAGCCGGCAACCCGGTCGATGCTGGCGCGTTCCACGTCCGTCAGATCGCCGTCCCAGCCCAGATCACGCAGCATCTGCATGGTGAACTCGGGATAGCCGTCCTTGATTTCGGACCCCGCGGAATAGACGCCTTCTGCCAGAAGGTTGTCGCCGTCACGTTCCACCCCGAACCGGGCGCGGAAGGTCAGGCCGCCTTCGGCCACCGGGATCGACATATCGTACAGAACCGGCGTGCCGGGATGGTTCATCTCGGCGGTGCCCCAGCAGGGCCAAGGCAGTCCATAGACATCACCATCCGCTGGGCCGCCCACGGCGCGCAGCGAGGTTTTGTCGAACGTGTGCTGATTGGCCATGTGCATCTTCAACCGCTCGGGGCTTTGACCGGTATAGCCGATGGTCCACATGCCGCGGTTGAACTCGCGGGTGATGTCCTCGACATTAGGCTCGCCTCCGTCGTCAATCGCGATATTTCGGAACATCCTGTCATGGAAACCGAATTTCTCGGCAAACTTCGCGAGGATCGTATGATCGGGCAGCGACTCAAACAGTGGCGCAACTGTCTGTTCACGCCATTGCAGCGATCGGTTGGAGGCCGTCACCGAGCCACGCGTCTCGAATTGCGTGCTGGCTGGCAGCAGATAGACGCCATCGGTGCGGTCATGCAACACGGCCGAGACGGTCGGATACGGATCGACGACGACAAGCATGTCAAGCTTCTCCATCGCGGTCTTCATCTCTTTCATGCGAGTCTGCGAGTTCGGCGCATGGCCCCAAAGCACCATCGCGCGGGTATTGTCGGGCTGGTCAAGGTTGGCCTTGTCCTCCAGCACCCCGTCGATCCAACGGCTGACAGGAATGCCCGTTAGGTTCATCATCTTGGTGTCGCCGAACGTCGCATCGGAAAACTGTCCCTTGAGCCAGTCAAGGTCTTCTTCCCAAACACGTGCCCAATGCGCCCACGAGCCATCCGACAAGCCGTAATAGCCCGGCAGTGTATCAGCCAGAACCCCAAGATCCGTGGCCCCCTGCACATTGTCATGGCCGCGGAAAATATTGGTGCCACCACCCGGGCGGCCCATATTTCCAAGGGCCAGTTGCAGGATACAATAGGCGCGGGTGTTGTTATTGCCGTTGCTGTGCTGCGTGCCACCCATGCACCAGATCACGGTGCCGGGACGGTTGTTGGCCAAGGTGCGCGCAACCCGCTCCAACTGCTCACCGGGAGCGCCAGTTACACGCTCGACCTCTTCCGGTGTCCAGCGTTTCACTTCGTCGCGGATCTGGTCCATGCCCCAGGCACGGGTGCGAATGAATTCCTGATCCTCCCATTTGTTCTCGAAGATATGCCACAGAATGCCCCAGACCAGCGCCACGTCGGAACCGGGCCGGAAGCGCACATATTCGTCGGCATGTGCCGCCGTGCGGGTAAAGCGCGGATCACACACGATCACCGGCGCGTTGTTTTCCTCTTTCGCCTTGAGGATATGCAGAAGCGAAACTGGATGCGCCTCGGCAGGGTTGCTGCCGATCAGAAAGATTGCCTTGGAGTTATGAATGTCATTATAGCTGTTGGTCATGGCGCCGTAGCCCCATGTGTTCGCCACACCGGCCACCGTGGTCGAATGGCAGATCCGCGCCTGGTGATCGACGTTGTTGGTGCCCCAGTAGGCGGCGAACTTGCGAAACAGATAGGCTTGTTCGTTGCTGTGCTTGGCAGACCCCAGCCAATACACCGAATCCGGCCCGCTTTCTTCGCGGATCTTCATCATGCCATCGCCGATTTCATTGATCGCCTGTTCCCAACTCAGCCGGACCCATTCGCCATTTTCTTTCTTCATGGGGTATTTCAGGCGACGTTCACCATGGGCATGTTCGCGCACCGATGCGCCCTTGGCGCAATGCGCGCCCAGATTGAAAGGGCTGTCAAAGCCGGGCTCCTGCCCGATCCAGACGCCATTATCCACCTCGGCAATGACCGTGCATCCGACCGAGCAATGTGTGCAGACTGTTTTCTTGATCTCAATCGCCCGTTCCGCTGCGGTTTGTGCCGTAGCCTGCGTGACGGTGCCGCCAGTTGCAGCAACAGCCGCCAGCCCGCCAATTGCAAGTCCCGAGCCGCGCAAGAAAGTGCGGCGGTCAACGGTGGTGGTTGCAGCACGTGTGATTGACGGTCTTGCGGAACGCCGCGCGCTGCCATTTGTTTTTTTTCTAAGCATCATTGTTCTCCCTGGTTCTGCGCTGCAGACGTCTTGGTCCCAGTCTCATTCGCCCTGCCAAGTGGTGGCGGGGCGGGTCGCGCGGCTTTAGAAGCGGGTGCTTTTCAGATACGCGCGGGTATGTTCGGTGTCCTGCATCACTTGCGATGACAGATCGACTTCGGCAGGCGCTGCCTGCGCGGCGGTGGTGCCGCTGGCGACGGCGACCGCCCCCGGCACGGCGGTGCCGGCAATCTTCAGGAAATTCCGACGCGTTGTGCCTTGCTTTGTATCAGCCATTTGAATGTGTTCCCTCCCTGTTGTCGTCTCAAGGCAGCCCCCGGCCACCCTTATATCGACAGGCCGTCAGCCTGCCATCATGCGAAATGCTTCCTGCTCTATGCTCAGAAACTCTGAACCGACGGCTCCAATCGAAGCATAAAACACCGACCCCTTGGCACCTTGTAAATCCGCAAAGAAATACGTGGCCCATGGCCCGATATGTGTGTTGTAGAAATCTTTCTGGCGCTGCAATGGTGTCGCATTGCCGAAGCGCCCGACGATCATGCCACCCATCATCTCCATCAACGAGGCGATGTTGTCTTCCGGCTCAAACGTGTTCTGTGCCCGGGTGATCCCAAGGGCAGCCATGTCGGCGCGCAGATTGGCGAGTGGTTTCTCGTTCAGAAAACCGGTCATGTAATAACTGGCATAGGGCAACAGCTCACCACGCCCAAGGCCGATGAACAACGCGTTGTATTCCCTGCTTGCCGCTTTGGGTTTCGTAACTTTCGCAACCCGCGCAAGCCCCTCAATCGCCTGACCCAGTGGGGACGCATCCCCTGTCAGCGCCGCAGTCTGCTCCAACAGCATCTCATCCGGCGGGCCCGCCAACATAACGCCGAGATAATTGTAGAGGTCAGCGCGCAACCGGTCCTCTTCGATTGTCTCGGGATGAGTTTGTGCCAGGGTCATACGTCATGTCCGTCGAAATGAAATACCATTCTGCGCGGCGTGGGGTGGTCAGTCTTCTGTCCCTGATCTTCCGCAACGCCTGGGGCCGTAGCTTCAACCCCATCTGCCAGAACGTCCTTGCCAATATCTTCGGCCAGTTTGTCTTCTTTGCCAAGTGGTTTCACGTCGTCTTCTGCCGCGTCCCCCTCAGCTTCGTCCTGACGCGCCGCGTCAAGCACATGCGCAAGCAGTCCTTTACCCACCTGATATGTGGTCTGAAGCGGTGCGCTGCCGTAGCTTCCGGTCAGATAATCATCGTCGTAGTCATTCAGCCCGTCCACGCAAGCCAGCACCGGATTGCTACGCCACAGCTTGCGCAATGCGCGCTTGCGGATACGTTCAGGGACGGCCTTGGCCATAAAGGCGGCAAAGTCGTCGCCCTCGGACATAGTGTCGGGATCAGGCAGACCCAACTCCAACAGAATATCCTCGTCGCTTTTCTCTTCCAAGGCGCTGCGCTGCTCGGCCTCAATCGCTGCCTGCCTCTCGGCCGCGATGGCTTCCGCCTCAGCCTCGACAGCGGCGCGGCGACGGTCCCAGAATGTCGCGTTTCGGCTCAATTCATGGACTCCCTTCGGCGGCGTGGCGAGCGGTAGACATCGCTGTCCTGCACGATGCGCGGATCACCGATGCCGTCCTGATCACCATCCACGTTCATATTCTTGCGCTTGCGTTTCACAAATTCTTCTTCTTCGTGGTGGCGGTTCACGAAATCTGCGACCCAGGCCAACATGCCTTCGGGCATAGGCACTTTTTCCACCAGAACCTCAGAGGAATCACAATAATCCTGCGCCTCATAGGGCGATGCCGTGGCAAGCGACAGCTTCCACGGGGTCTCCGGCGATGTCTCATCCGGGCTAAGTATCACGTAGATGGAGGGTTGGCGCGCTTGCAATTCATGCACGTAAGCCTCGGTATCCGAAACAAAAAGCTCCAGCGGCACGGTTGCGGCGTGATAGTCTGTCACCTGACCTTCGGTGCGCAGAACCTTCCACCGCGCAGGCCCTGCACCCGGCAACACATCAACCGCCCGCCAGGCCCATTTCGCCCACCGCGTCACACCGGGCGTTTTCCGCATCACAACGCCAAGCGGGATGGATTGGGAATTGGGAAAGACGAAGGACAAACTGGCACCTGCTGGTTACGACGTTATCTCGAGTCTCAATCAGTCTACTGAAACGACGAGAAAAATAAAGTGCGTTGTCGGCTTTGGGCAGCCACGCAACCTTGTTTCGGCCAACGCTCTGACCAAGACCAACTGCGCCGACACATCGCTGTTACGGTCCTTTCCCACCGATCTTCGGAAATGATCGCCGAATTTGGTCACACCGCCTTTCATCCGGCGCCGTTCCATCCTACCAATACATGGGTGAGGGGTCGAAATGAAAAAAACACTGCTGATCTGTGATTGTCTGGGCACGCAAAATATTGACGGCGACGCATTGGGCGCGGCGACGGGATTAGAATGCTCGCGCATGCACACTGCACTGTGTCAGGCGCAAGCCGACCTGGCCGCCAAGGCGATGGCCAAGGGCGGTGTGATGATTGCCTGCCAGCAGGAAGCCAGCCGCTTCGCAGACCTGGCCGAAGATATTGGTGCGCCCATCCCCGACTTTGTCGATATACGCGACCGAGCGGGCTGGACCGCAGACGCCGCGCACACGACCGCAAAAATGGCAGCCCTTGTGGCCGACGCAGCACTCGTGATGCCCCAGCCCAAGACCGTCGATGTCGTCTCGCAGGGCACTTGCCTTATATTGGGCGCACCGGATGCGGCCTTTGGTGCCGCTGAGAAACTGGCCGATATTCTGGCGGTGACGGTGCTTGTCTCGCAACCGGCGGACATGCCCGTGACGACCCGCTATGACAGTTGCGTCGGGCAGTTGCGCCGGGTCGCAGGCACGCTGGGCCAGTTTGAGGTGACGATTGACGCGTTCCAGCAGGTCTTGCCGGGCGGGCGCGGTGCACCCGCGCTGACGGCACCACGCGACGGCGCGCAGTCAGGCTGTGACCTGATTCTTGACCTGACAGGTGATACGCCCCTGTTTCCCGCCCCGGACAAGCGCGATGGCTATGTGCGCGCCGACCCGGACAGCCTGCCGGCGGTCGCCGATGCCATTCTTGCCGCCAGCCAGATGGTCGGCACGTTTGAAAAACCGCTCCATGTACGACTGGAGCCGTCTCTTTGCGCGCATTCCCGCGCCGAGAAACCTGCCTGCTCTAACTGTTTGAATGTCTGCCCCACGGGTGCAATCCTGCCTGCCGGCGAACATGTAAGCGTCGATCCGTTGATCTGCGCCGGTTGTGGCGCTTGTTCAGCGGTCTGTCCCTCCGGGGCGATCACCTATGACGCGCCGCCGCTTGATCATGTGTTTCGCCGCATCTACACGCTGGCCACGACCTACCGTAAGGCTGGCGGGCAGACCGGAACGCTTCTTGTGCATGACGGCCACGGTGCCGAAATGATCCGCCTTGCCGCTCGGTTTGGCAAGGGGCTGCCCGCCCATGTGATCCCGCTGGAAATCGACGCTTTGGCGATGTTCGGTCATGCCGAGATGCTCGCGGCCCTGGCCAGCGGTTTTGCCGGGGTGGATATCCTGCTGGCCCCCAAAAGCGATCGCGATGTATTGCAGACGCAGGTCGATCTGACCGCAGCCATCTGGTCAGACGATCGCGTCGCACTGCTGGATATCACAGACCCCGATAGGCTGTCGGATCACCTGTTTGACCGCAATGTCGCAACCACACAGCTTGCCGCGCCAATCCTGCCGCAAGGATCACGCCGCCAGATTACCCGGCTGGCCGCAAAGACGCTGCAACCCCAAGCAGAAATCACCCCCCTGCCCGCCCACGCACCTTATGGCGCTGTGATCGTTGACACCGATGCCTGCACACTGTGTCTGGCGTGCGCCTCGCTCTGCCCATCCGGCGCATTGGTGGACAACCCAGACAAGCCACAATTGCGCTTTCAGGAAGATGCCTGCCTGCAATGCGGTCTGTGCGCCAATGTTTGCCCCGAAAACGCCATCACTTTGCAACCGCAGCTTAACCTGACCGACGCGGCGCTATCGCAGGTGGTCTTGCACGAGGAAGAGCCGTTCGCCTGCGTCGAATGCGGTAGCCTGTTCGGCGTCAAATCCACTGTTGAGCGGATCGTTGAAAAGCTGGCGGGCAACCACGCAATGTTTGCCAACCCCGCCGCTGCGCGGATGATCCAGATGTGCGAAAATTGCCGCGTGCAGGCACAATTCCATTCGCAAGACAATCCATTCACTGGCGGCGAACGACCTGCCGTGCGCACGACCGAAGACTACTTTTCCAAACGCAAGGATCACTAGACCGGACAGGCGCGACGGTGATGAACAACCCTGAAAAGGAGATGAAGATGAGCGAAGATTTCAACATGTCGATGCGCAAATTCCTGAAACAGGTCGGCGTGACCTCGCAACAGGCCATCGAAGAAGCGGCCCGCAAGGCGGGTGGCACGGACGGCAAAACCTTCGAAGCGCGGATGGTGCTGACAATCGACGGTCTGGATCTGGAACACGTCGTCACCGGCACGATCAAGGGGTGAGCCGAACATGACGCTTTGTCGTGAGGATGTGTTGGCTGCGCTGAACACGCTGACCGATCCGGTCAGTGGTGGCTCGCTGGTCGAGGCCGGGTTGATCAAGGCACTGACTGTCGAAGACGGCATGGTGCGCTTTGTGCTGGAGGTAAGCGGCAGCCATGCCGCCGCCTATACAAAAGTGAAGGACCAGGCCGAAGCGAAGGTGCAAGCCCTGCCCGGAGTTGAAAAACTATCCGTTGTGATGACGGCGCATAGCGCACCCGCTGCTCCGCCCGATCTGGGTCTTGGGCGAGGTTCTGAGCCAACAGGACCTGAGAAAGTACCGGGTGTGGACCGGATCATCGCAATCGCATCCGGCAAGGGCGGCGTGGGCAAGTCCACTGTTGCCGCCAACCTGGCCTGTGCGCTGGCGGCAGAAGGGCGACGCGTCGGTCTGCTGGATGCTGATGTCTATGGCCCGTCGCAACCGCGGATGCTGGGGGTGTCGGGACGTCCGTCTTCACCCGATGGCAAGACCATTCTGCCAATGCGCAACTTCGGCGTCACGATGATGTCCATCGGACTGATGACAAACGACGATCAGGCTGTGGTCTGGCGTGGACCGATGCTGATGGGCGCGCTTCAGCAGATGCTGACGCAAGTTCAATGGGGTGCATTGGATGTGCTGATTGTCGATTTGCCGCCCGGCACTGGCGATGTGCAGATGACACTGGCACAAAAGGCGCAGCTTGACGGCGCGATCATCGTTTCGACCCCGCAGGATGTGGCGCTGCTGGATGCGCGCAAGGGAATTGATATGTTCAACCAGTTGGGCACATCCATCATCGGGATGATCGAAAACATGTCGACCCATATCTGTTCGAAATGCGGCCACGAAGAACACACGTTCGGCCATGGCGGGGTTGCAACCGAAGCGGCCAAACTTGGCGTGCCATTGCTGGCGGAAATTCCACTGCATCTGGATATCAGGCTGGCCGCAGATGGCGGCGCGCCGATCGTGGTGTCCAAGCCGGACAGCCCGCAGGCGGCGGCGTTCCGCGAGGTTGCGCAGAAGCTGGTCGCAGCCGGTCACGCATGACACGGCCTGTCTTTCCCCCCTTGTTCTCTGGCGTTGATGCAGATGGTTCAGACCCGTTCGCACTGGCCTGCGCGCAGGCGGTTGGGGTGTGCGACGCGGGGTTGGTTACGTATGATCTGGCCCATGACCGCCTGCGCGCGGCGATGGTTTTCGCGCCCGAGGTTCCGCTGGGCAACGCAGCCTGCATGTTGCCGCTTTGCGGGATCGGGTTCCAGAACGCCCTTGGCGCGCTTGCCCCACCCGAAGTCGCAGTGCATCTGGGCTGGAGCGGGGAGATATACCTGAATGGCGGGCGCTGTGGCGCGCTGAAATTGGCGGCGTCCGCACCGGACCCCGATGCGGTGCCCGACTGGCTGGTGGTCGGGCTGTCACTGGACCTTTGGCCCGCGTCGGAGGAAACCGGGCTGACACCGGACATCACCGCGCTTTATGCCGAGGGCTGCACCGATGTGGACGCCGTGACCCTGCTTGAGGCATGGGTGCGCCATACGTTGGTGGCGTTGAATACCTGGGCCGAAGATGGTCCCGCGCGCCTGCATCAGGACTGGATTGGCGTGGCCTATGGGCGCAACACCGAAATATCCGTCGCCGGGCAACGCGGCACGTTCGTCGGCCTTGACGAAAACCTCGGCCTGCTGTTGAAAACCGACGGCCAATCCCATCTGATCCCCCTGACCGCCCTGTTAACGGAGCCCGCATGAAACTTGCCCGCGCAATCCATTTTGACGAAAGCGATACCCGTGTTTTCCATAATCCCGCCAGGACCGGCGAATGGTGCATCTCCGGCGGGTTCGAATTTTCCAACTGGTCCGAGGCTGATCTAGTCGGCAAGGCCCGTCAGGCGTTTGCCAATGGCTGGTTGGGGTGCGAAACATTTGGCCGCGTCAGCTTTGTCGCTGTCACCCAGATCGAGTCCGGCGAACGCGACACCCTGGCCGACCGTCTGGCCCAGCACTTTGTCGATGTTTACGGCGCACCGTCGCTTGAGACCGCACGCGAAGTCGCCATCGAAGAACTTTCACAGATGGCGGATCTGTGTGACGAACATGCGGCCAACACCTTGCTGACCGTTGCGCGCGATTTGACGGAAGCGGGCGTGCGCGAAACCTATCGTGTGATTGAAGCTCAGGACGCCGGGCTTGAGCAATTTGCGATCCACGGCGCACTGGACGATCCGCAATCCTAGACCGTTCGGCGCCCGAAACCGGGCAGTCCCTTGCCGATCATTCCCACGCCACCAAAGCTGTTTCATTTGCCTTCCGCGCAGTGGCCTGGATGATCGACCTTTTGTTCGGGGCCGTGGTTTGCGCGCGCGGCTTTCGGTTGCGCACTGGCGTGATCGTCATGTGACAACGATAATGTGGGATGGTGTGGGATGGTGTGGGATATGCGTTGCCGCCCGCTGACCGCAGGTCATCTGTGTGACACTGACGCCACAATGTTTCAACAGACAACACAATTGTGAAATATTTATTCGCCACTCATCGTTCATAATCTGTTAACATGTGAATACCGAAAGGTCTCTGGTGGGAAAAATGGTGCGTCATATTCAGGCGCAAACCTCAGCAACTGGAGTGGGGAAATGGTATATAAGTCACAGAATAAACAGATTAAAACACCAAAACGTGTCGTTCGTTATCTTCGACAGCAAACACCGCCGAAAACCGACAGAACAAAGACCGAGGAACCGGAAACGCCCGCCGTGGTGTTTACGGACTGGGCCAGTATCTGACGTATTTTCACGGTCGAGCTACACGCTTGAGTTGGGATCATGACTGATCCGGTTTCGTCCATACGCAATCTTGGGCCTGCGTCGGATATATCCTTCGCGCGGGCAGGCATCCACTCGGCGGATGAATTGCGGGAGTTGGGCGCGGATGAGGCCTATCGCCGCCTTCTGGCTGCGGGCTCTCGTCCACATTTCATCGGATATTACGCCATGGTCATGGGGTTGCAGGGGCGTCCCTGGAATGATTGCAAGGGCAAGGAAAAGTCTGAATTGCGCGCGCGGTTTGATGCGCTCAAGGCCGAAGCGAGCGCAAACACGCCTTCGGAAGACAAGATGGAAGCGATCTTGGATGAAATTGGAATTCCAAGACAGTCGGGCGTCTGATCGGGTGGCTCACGATGTGAGCCTGAGGGGCGCTGCCCCTCGCGGCGAGGCCGCTCACCCCGGGATATTTTAAGCCAGAAGAAAGCGGCAGACATGGAAAAGGCCGCCCGAGTTCCCTCGCGCGGCCTTTCATTCGTCTGACAAACCAGCTTAGCCCACCAGTTCCAGACCTGAGAAGAAGTAGGCGATTTCTTCGGCGGCGGTTTCCGGCGCATCCGAGCCGTGCACCGAGTTTTCGCCAACCGACTGGGCGAACTCTTTGCGGATGGTGCCTTCATCAGCGTCAGCCGGGTTGGTGGCGCCCATCACGGTGCGGTAGGTTTTGATCGCGTCTTCGCCTTCCAGAACCTGCACGACGACGGGTTCCGAGATCATGAATTCGACCAGTTCACCGAAGAAGGGGCGCTCTTTATGGACGCCATAGAAGGTTTCGGCTTGTTTCTGCGTCATGTGGATGCGCTTTTGCGCGATGATGCGCAGGCCAGCGGCTTCGATCTTGGCGTTGATGGCGCCTGTCAGGTTGCGTTTCGTGGCATCGGGTTTGATGATCGAGAATGTGCGTTGAATGGCCATGTCGGTCCCTTTTGCGTTTGGGCAACGGGACCCCTGCCCCGATGCATATGTGATTGGCGCGTCCCGTAACATGGGATCAAGGATTTGGGAAGCGGCGATTGTGACCTGTTCTGACCGTGCGTGACAGCGATTGACGCCCGCGCGCGGCTCAGGCACATGAGACAACATGCTAAAGATTTCAGATATCACCTACGCCGTTGAGGGCCGCCCCCTGTTTGACGGTGCCACCGCAGCGATCCCCGATGGTCACAAAGTGGGCCTTGTCGGGCGCAATGGCACGGGCAAGACGACGCTGTTTCGCCTGATCCGGGGTGAGCTGGCGTTGGAATCCGGCGAGATTTCAGTTCCCAAAGGCGCGCGGATTGGCGGGGTGGCGCAGGAAGTGCCCGCCTCGCAAACCTCATTGCTGGACACCGTGCTGGCGGCGGATACTGAACGGGCGGCGTTGATGGAGGAGGCCGAAACCGCCACCGACCCCCACCGGATTGCGGACATCCAGACCCGGCTGGCCGATATTGATGCCTGGAGCGCCGAGGCGCGCGCCTCGGCGATTTTGAAAGGGCTGGGGTTTGACGACCACGAGCACGCCCTGCCCTGCGCGGATTTCTCGGGCGGCTGGCGGATGCGCGTGGCGTTGGCGGCGGTATTGTTTTCCGAACCGGATCTGCTGTTGCTTGATGAACCGACCAACTATCTGGACCTTGAGGGCGCGCTTTGGCTGGAGCAGTACCTGACGAAATATCCTCATACGGTTCTGATTATCAGCCACGACCGGGGGTTGCTGAACCGGTCCGTCGGCGCAATCCTGCATTTGGAAGACCGCAAGCTGACGCTGTATCAGGGTGCCTATGACCGGTTTGCCGAGACCCGTGCGGCGCGTCTGGCCGTTGCCGAGAGCGAAAACAAGAAGGTCGAAGCGCGGCGCGCACATCTTCAAAGTTTCGTGGATCGGTTCCGGGCGAAGGCGTCAAAAGCTGTGCAGGCGCAGTCGCGGCTGAAGATGATCGAGAAACTCAAAACCATCACCACCCCGCAAGAAGCAGCTTTGAAGGCGTTCAGCTTCCCGGAACCTGAAGAGCTGTCGCCCCCGATCATCAACATGGAGGGCGCATCCTGCGGCTATGGCGACACGACGGTTCTGTCGCGGATGGATTTGCGCATCGATCAGGATGACCGGATCGCGCTTCTGGGCAAGAACGGTCAGGGCAAATCGACCCTGTCGAAACTGCTGTCGGATCGTCTGCCGCTGATGACGGGGAAGATGACCAAATCATCGAAGCTGCGCATCGGGTATTTCGCGCAGCATCAGATGGACGAGCTGTATGAGGATGAAACCCCCATCGAACACCTGCGTCGCCTGCGCCCCAACGAGCTTCCCGGTCGCCATCGGGCGCGGCTGGCAGGCTTCGGGCTGGGCGCGGATCAGGCGGAAACCATCGTTGCGCGGCTGTCGGGCGGGCAGAAGGCGCGGTTGACGCTGCTACTGGCCACGTTGGATGCGCCGCATCTGCTGATCCTTGATGAACCGACCAACCACCTTGATATCGAAAGCCGCGAGGCCCTGGTCGAGGCGCTGACCGCCTATTCCGGTGCGGTCGTTTTGGTCAGCCACGACATGCATTTGCTGGGGCTGGTGGCCGACCGGCTTTGGCTGGTCAATGACGGGGGCGTCGCACCCTTCGAGGGCGATCTTGAAGATTATCGCAAAATGTTGCTGTCATCAGAGGACGACAAGAAATCCGCCAAGGCGAAACCTGCGCCTGCGAAACCGAAACGCGCCGACCGGGACACGATCCTTGCCCTGCGCGCCGAGTTGAGAAAAGCAGAAGCGCGGGTCGAAAAACTGGAAGCGATGCGCGACAGGCTGGACGCCAAACTGGGCGATCCGGGGATATATGAACCAGAACGCAAGGACGAGGTCGTGGTCTGGCAAAAGAAACATGCCGAGGTTCACGAGGCCCTGGACCGCGCCGAGGAACTGTGGCTGCGTGCGCAGGATAAACTTGAAAAAGCCGAGGGTTAGAGATGGATCTTGATCTGTTCATTCCCGCCTTTGTCACGCTTTTTGTGGTGATGGACCCGATTGGGATCTCGCCCTTGTTCATGGCATTGACTCAAGGCAGGACGGCGCGGGAAAGGCGGGGCATTGCACTTCGGGCCTGCGGAACCGCCGGTCTGTTGCTGATCCTGTTCGCCTTTCTGGGCGAAAATGTTCTGAATTTCCTTGGCATCTCGATGCCCGCGTTCCGAATTTCGGGCGGTATCCTGCTGTTGTTGTTGGCTTTGGACATGGTATTTGAACGCCGCACAGCACGTCGCAAGGATCAATCCGAGGACGGCGTTGACAGCCACGACGACCCGTCGGTTTTTCCGTTGGCAATCCCGATCATGGCCGGTCCGGGGTCGATTGCGACGGTGATCCTGTTGTCGGGACAGGGCGACGGCTTTTCCGGTGTCATGCTGGCGGTGGCGGTGATGGTGGTGGTGCTGTTGATCGCTTTCATTCTGTTCAACGCATCCTCGCTGCTGGAACATGTCTTGCGCGAAACGGGGATCAAGGTCGTAACCCGGCTATTGGGTATGCTTCTGTCTGCTTTGGCCGTTCAGTTCATTCTGGAAGGGCTGCGCGACTTTGGGCTAATGGGCTGACACGCGGCGCCCTGCCCCGATGACAAATGCGCCTGCCCTTCCTATATCTTTCGGGTAAGGGTTTCGGAGGCCAGAATGACAGGCGACGACTATGCACGTGCGATATATCTTACGCTGCTGCTGGCAGCGATCGGCGGGTATTTCATTGCCGAGAATCGAAAAAATATCGGTCAGACCTTCCGCCACGCCCTGATTTGGGGCTTGATTTTCATCGGCGCGATGGCGGGTGTCGGGCTTTGGCAGGATATCAGAAACGACATTACACCGCGCCAGAGCGTGGTGCAGGAAACAGGTCAGATCGAGCTGCCGCGCGCACGCGACGGCCATTTCTATGCCACCCTGTTGATGAACGGGCAGCCGATTGATTTTGTTGTCGACACCGGAGCCAGCCAAATCGTTCTGACCAAAGAAGATGCCGAACGGGCAGGGGTGCAGATGGAGGCGCTGCGCTTTTTCGGTCGCGCGATGAGCGCAAATGGCCCGGTCCGCACCGCCCCCGCCCGCATTGCGCGCGTCGAATTTCTGGGCGTCGAGGATTTCGGCGTCGAGGTCTGGGTAAACGATGGCGAAATGCCGGGGTCGCTGCTTGGAAACGACTATTTGCAGCGGTTTGAGAAGATCGAGATCGAGCGGGATAGATTGATCCTGACGCGCGGAAACTAGGCGCTCAAAACTAATTGCTATCAACTACTTACGAGCTTGCCTTCATCTCCCACCGCCCACTTTCCTGGCTCCAGTATTTCGCGGTCAGACCTGCGGCCGCCACCTCTTTCCACTGGGAGCGCGCGTGGACCACCGCATCTGGGTCATTGCCGTCAAACAGAATGCTGACCCGTGTCAGACCCGCCAATTCTTCAGCATCTACCGCCGCACCATCGACCGCAATCAACGCATTGGCCTGATTGGGAATGGTTGTGTCCGTGGTCAGCAGCACCGGCTGATCCGCATCATGCGGTCCACCCGATTGGCCATGCGGCAGGAACCCATCATCCGATGTTGTCCAGAGACGCTCGTCCAACCACGCCATGCGCTTGGGATCGGTGCCGCGCAGGCAGATTTTCCAACCTGCCTCCAATGACCTTTGCAAAAGAACCGGCAATGTTGCCTCAAGCGGGCTGCGCGTCATGTGATAGAAAAAGACCTCGCCGGTCTTGTCGTGCAACGCACCCTGCCCGTCTTGGGTCCCTGTTGCCGGGTCGGACATGCTATTCAGCCTCGAACATGTCGTGCACCAGACGGTTCAACGCCAGAACCCCCCACCCGGTCGCGCCTTTCGGCGCAAGTGGTCCGTCCTGCGCCACTTGCGCGGTGCCCGCGATATCCAGGTGAATCCAGGGTTGGCCTTCCTTTACGAAGCGGCCAAGGAACTGCGCGGCAGTCACCGACCCAGCGGCGCGACCGCCGACATTCTTCATGTCCGCCTTGTTCGACTTGATCAACTGATCATAGCCCGGTCCCATCGGCATTCGCCACGCGCCTTCACCTTCGGCTTTTGCCGCGTCCAGCAGACCGTCGCACAGCGTGTCGTCATTGGAAAAGACGCCCGTGTTCTCATGCCCCAGCCCGATGATGATCGCGCCGGTCAGGGTTGCCAGATCGATCATCCCGGCGGGTTTGTATTCCTCCTGAGCATACCACATCACGTCACACAAAACGAGCCGTCCTTCGGCGTCGGTGTTGATCACCTCGATCGTGTCGCCTTTCATCGAGGTAACAATGTCGCCGGGACGCTGCGCGCGGCCATCGGGCATGTTTTCAACCAGCCCGACCAGCCCGACCACGTTGGCTTTGGCATTGCGGGTGGCCAATGTTTTCATTACGCCCGCGACGGTGCCCGCTCCACCCATGTCCATGGTCATGTCTTCCATGCCGGCGGCGGGCTTGATGCTGATGCCGCCGGTATCGAACACGACCCCTTTGCCGACCAAAGCCAGCGGCGCCATATCCTTTTCGCCGCCCAACCATTCCATGACGACCACTTTTGACGGGGCTTCCGACCCTTGCCCCACGGCCAGAAGCGCGCGCATCCCAAGTTTTTCAAGCGCGTCTTCTTCCAGCACCTTGACCTTGACCCCAAGTTTTTTCAGCGCAACCAGTCGGTCCGCAAACTCGGTGGTGGTCAGAACATTCGCAGGCTCGTTCACCAGATCGCGGGTGAAGAACACCCCATCGCTTTGCGCATTGATGCGGTCCGTCGCGCCTTCGAACTGGTCAACCCGCGACACCATCACGGTCAGGCTGCCCGGCTTGACCTGGGCGTCTTTGCCTGTCTTGTGATCGGTGAACGCATAGGCCCGCAACACCGCCCCCAGCGCCAGATCATCGGCATGTTTGACCGGTCCGGCCAGAACCAGAACATCCTTTCCTGCCATGGACTTACCAATCGCCCCGCCCGCTTTGCGTGCGGTGTTCATATCTGCACGCGGCGCAAGACGAATGACCTGCACCGCCTCGGCGTTCATACCCGTAGGAAAAGCCATTTCATGCGCGTCGCCGTCTTTCATCTTGTCGAATGCCTCGCTTTCCGCGAAACGCAGAAGCGCACCACGGGTCAGCTTGTTGACCCGCCGCGCCGCCGGATGCAGCTTGCCCGGTTCGGACAAAACGACCACAACGCGGCCTTCATGTTCGCCGATGGGATCAAGGTTGACTTCGCTGAAAACGGGCTGGATCGGGGTCGTCATGGGACATTCCTTTCAGGCAATCTTTTGCCATTCCTAGCCAGCCACACACCGATTGACCAGATAGCAGTTTTCCCCGGCGGTGGGATGGGCTAGAAAATGACCCACAACATGTTGGGGTTCACCGGGGGTATCGTGGCCAGATTCGACCGCTATATGCTGTCGCAGCTTATTTTGCTGTTTGGCTTTTACGGGCTGGTGCTTGTTTTGCTCTTTTGGGTGAACCGGGCGGTCAGGCTGTTCGATCAGCTGATCGCCAATGGTCAGACCGCCATGGTGTTCCTTGAATTCTCGGCGATGATCGTGCCCGGTGTCATTGTGTTCATCATCCCGATTGCGTCCTTTGCGGCGGCCGTATCAGTGACGAACCGGCTGAATTCTGAAAGCGAACTGGTCGTGGCGCAAGCCGCCGGGTTCGGCCCGTTCCGTCTGGCCCGGCCGGTTCTGGTCTTCGGTGTTTTCACCGCGTTGTTCATGCTGGTGCTGACCCATGTCCTTGTGCCGATGAGCCAGCTTCGCTTTGCCGAACGGCAGGCCGAGATTTCCGAAAACATCACCGCGCGGTTCCTGACCGAAGGCAGTTTCGTCCATCCGGTGGACGGCGTTACCCTCTATATTCGCGAGATCAGCCCGGCTGGCGAACTGCTGGACATCTTCTTGTCCGATGAACGCAATGCGGCGCAGAAATATACATATACCGCCAAAAAAGCGCTGATCCTGCGCACCGATGCGGGGCCGCGGCTGATCATGTTTGACGGGTTGGCACAGGTCTTGAATGCCAAATCGCAACGGCTGTCGACCACAGGGTTCAAGAATTTCACCTATGACATTTCAGCCCTTCTGTCGGGGCCGATCGGCGGCAATCGCACCGTCACCCAGATTTATACGCCCGAGCTTCTAGATCCACCTGTCGCCACCCTGTCTGAGACAGGTGAGACACGCGCGGCCTTGCGCGCCGAGGGACATTTCCGCAATGCGCAGGCGCTCTATTCCGTGGTCACGGCGATGACCGGGTTCTCGATGCTGATCGTCGCGGGGTTCAGCCGCTTCGGGCTTTGGCGGCAGGTCGTGTTGGCGCTTGGCGCTGTTGCGCTGCTTCAAACGCTGGACAACACGATGCTGGATATGGCACGCCGGGACGCAAACTATTTATGGCTGGTTTATGTCGCAACAGGCGTCGGGGTCGTGTTGAACATCGTTGTCCTGATCATGGCAAGCCGCCCATCGCCACGCGATATGCGGCGGCGGCGGCGCACCTTGCGCGAGATGTCCAGGATACCGGCGGCGGGGGCTGCATGAAACTACACCTCTATATCGCACGCCGGTTTCTGTTTGCCTTTCTGACCATGCTGGTTGTGTTGGCGATGATCTTCGTGCTTCTGGACATGGTGGAAAGCATGCGCCGGTTTGACAGTGCCGCGGTCGGCTTCGGTAATGTTCTTGGCCTGACTCTGTTGAACGCGCCGGTCTGGATGTACCGCATTCTGCCATTGATCGTCATATTGGCAACGCTTTGGATGTTCCTCAGCCTTGCACGCAGTTCCGAGATGGTCGTGACCCGTGCCGCCGGACGGTCTGCTCTGAATACACTCGTCTCGCCCGCATTGACGGTATTCCTGTTCGGCCTGATCGCGGTGGCTGTCGGCAACCCGATCGCGGCGGCAACGTCCAAGAAATACGAGCGCATCGCGGCCCAATACAAAGGCACCGGCGGGTCGGTCTTGTCAATCTCGACCGACGGGGTGTGGCTGCGGCAA
Organism: Aliiroseovarius sp. B-4; assembly: GCF_056857795.1. Taxonomy (NCBI): domain Bacteria; kingdom Pseudomonadati; phylum Pseudomonadota; class Alphaproteobacteria; order Rhodobacterales; family Paracoccaceae; genus Aliiroseovarius; species Aliiroseovarius sp. B-4. Next base: position 259,018 of record NZ_JBSXNV010000031.1, on the reverse strand, counting down.
GGAAACGAGGATGGGCAGACCGTGATCCGCGCGACAAAATCCGATCTGGAAGGCACCAGCCTGTCGGGCGTTACCTTCTTTTCCTTCGCACCGGACGGTCTTCCCACCCTTCGGATCGAGGCCAAAACGGCCAGTCTTGAACCCGGCCAATGGATGTTGACCAGCGCCAAGGTCTGGGATCTTGAGAACGCCGACAATCCCGAGATGGAGGCCGTGTCCTATGACGAATATCTGGTGGATTCGAACCTGACACAGGAACAGATCAGGGACAGTTTCGGCAAACCAAGTTCGATCTCGATCTGGGACATGCCCCGCTTTATCAACCAGTTGGAAACCGCCGGTTTCTCAGCCCGTGCGCATCGTGTCTGGTTTCATATGGAGCTTGCCACTCCGTTCTTTCTGGTCGCGATGGTGCTGATTGGCGCGGGCTTTACCATGCGCCATACCCGTTTTGGCCGCACCGGCATCATGGTCTTGCTGGCGCTGATGATGGGCTTCGGGGCGTATTTCATTCGTAATTTCGCACAAATTCTGGGTGAAAACGGCCAGATCCCCGTGCTCTTGGCAGCATGGGTGCCCCCCATCGCTGCAATCATGATGCCTATGGGGCTTCTCTTGCATTTGGAGGACGGGTGATGGGCGTTCGCTCAAGATTACGCACTGGCCTTCTGGCGGCTTGGCTGGGATCTGCCGTCGCTGCCATTGCTGTCATCACCCCCATGCGACCTGCAATGGCAGGTCAGGCCAGCCTGATCGCGGATCTCGTTCGTGTCGATGGCAACACCGCGTTGATCGCACAGGGCAATGTGGTCGTCTTGTATGAAGGCACGCGGCTGACCGCTTCCCGCGTGGTCTATGACAAGGTCACGGACAATCTGAGCATCGAAGGACCGATCACGATCAGCCGTGCAGACGGCACGGTCCTGATTGCCGATGCGGCCGAATTGTCGTCAGACCTGCGCAACGGCATCCTGAAAAGCGCGCGACTTGTGCTGAACGAACAGTTGCAGATCGCAGCCGCCCAGATCAATCGCGTGAATGACCGGTATACGCAAATGACGCGCGTTGCAGCCTCGTCCTGCCAGGTGTGCAAAGCCAACCCGGTGCCGCTATGGCAGATCCGGGCTGACCGCGTGGTGCATGACGAGAAGGCGCGACAATTGTATTTCCACGGCGCACAGTTCCTGGTGGCGGACGTGCCGATCTTCTATCTGCCGCGCCTGCGCCTTCCCGATCCCACTCTGAAACGCGCGACCGGGTTCTTACCGCCAAGAATTCGCACCACGTCAACGCTGGGCGTGGGTTTGGTTGCCCCGTTCTTTCTGAGATTGGGCGATCACGCCGATCTTACCCTGTCGCCGTTTCTGGCAGCCAAGACCACCACGCTTGAGCTGCGCTATCGTCAGGCGTTCCGGGCGGGCGATATCGAGTTTTCCGGTGCGTTCAGCCGCGACAGCGTTCTGCCCGACCAGACGCGGTATTACGTCTTTGGCGAGGGTGAGTTTGCCCTGCCCCGCGACTACACGCTCAGCTTTGAGCTGCAAGAGGTCTCGGACCCCGCTTACCTGCTGGATTACGGTTATTCCGATCAGGACCGGTTGCGCAACGCGATCAATGTGATGCGGGCGCGTCGGGACGAGTTCGTGTTCGGCGGCATCACCCGCTATGACACATTGCGAGAATCCGAACTGCCGATATCTGACCAATTGCCCTTTGCCCAGATCGACACATTCTATGAGCGCCGTTTCTTCCCGACCTGGCTGGGCGGCGAGGTGCGCGGCAACCTGTCATGGCAGGCGCATTTCCGCGAAAGCAACAAAGATATCCTTGGCCGTGACATGGCGCGTCTGGGGGCCGGGCTGGGCTGGACCCGCAGTTGGATCGGCCCCTCTGGTCTGGTGATCGAAGCAGAGGCGGGCGTTGACGCAAACGTCTACTGGATCGAACAGGACAGCCGTTTCGAGTCCGAACAAAGTTTCGCCGCACCATCGGCCGGTGTGACACTCAGATGGCCCATGTCGCGCGTGGCCGCATCGGGCGCAGTGGATATTCTGGAACCCGTCGCCCATGTGGCGTGGTCAAAGCAGGTCGGCGCCGATATTCCCAACGAAGACAGCGTGTTTGTCGAATTTGACGAAGCCAATCTGTTCGATCTGAACCGCTTTCCCGGCTATGATCGACGCGAAGATGGCGCGCGCGCGGCGGTCGGGCTGAGCTGGACACGGCATTCGCCGTCTGGCTGGGCCTTTACGCTGGCCGCCGGTCGGGTGTTCCGCGAAAGCGGGTTTGACCAGTTCACCGATGCGTCCGGGCTGGCCGGAGATCGTTCGGATTGGCTTCTGGGCGCGCATGTGAATTTCGGCGGACGCTTCGCCTTGCAGGGCCGCGCGTTGCTGGACGATGATTTCGGGATAACCAAATCCGAAACGCGCGCCGCCTATCTGGCCGACGATTTCGAGTTCAGCGCGGCCCATATCTGGGTCATCGAAGACAGTGCCGAAAACCGCCCCGACCCGACCCATGAATTGCGGCTGGACGGGGCCTATCAGATCAGCGACTTCTGGCGCGTGTCGGCAGATGGCAGCTTTGATCTTGAGGCCCAGCAGGCCACACGGGCCGGATTGGGGCTGCGCTATCAAAATGAATGCATTTTTGTGGACCTTTCCCTCTCGCGTCGTTTCACATCCTCCATTAATGTGACGCCAACAACGGATTTCGGCTTCAAGGTCGAACTGACGGGGTTTGGCGGTGCGCGGGGCAAAACGTCCAACAAATGCAGCGGCTGATCGAAACCGATGATTGAGATGACAGGTTGAGATGACGATGAGCAGATCGGACAGAACTATGGTGAAACGCATGAACAACAGCCGCGCCTGCACGTTGCCGGAACCCCGGTGGATCCAGCGCCTTGCGGCAATCTTGATGACCGGACTGTTTGTCTTGGCACCGTTCAGCGCGGGACCAGCAATGGCCCAGGATCTGTTCGCACCGGTAAAGAAGATCAACGACCGGGTGATCACCGCCTATGAGTTGTCGCAGCGCATGGCATTTCTGACCATCCTGAAGGCCCCCGGCAACCTTCGGCAACTGGCCTTGGAGCAACTGACGAACGAAGCCCTGCAACGCCAGGCCGCCGAGAATGCGGATGTGAAACCGACCGCAGAAGAAATTCTTGCCGGGATGGAGGAATTCACGGGCCGGTTCAATCTGGATGTCGAAGCCTTCAACAATATCATTTCGCAGGCCGGTATCGCACCTGAAACATTTCGTGACTTCGTGTCGGGCGGGATCGCCTGGCGTGGCGTGGTGCGGGCCCGCTGGGCTGGTCGCGTTCAGGTCTCAGACGATGAGGTGGATCGCCAATTGGCCCTGACCCGCCCTGGCCAGGGTGTGCGTGTGCTTTTATCCGAGATAATACTACCCGCCCAGACCCCAGCGCAATTGCAGGCGTCGAACGCGCAGGCCTCGGAACTCAGCGAGATCACCACCCTGCCCGCTTTTGCCGCCGCTGCACGGCAGTATTCCGTGGCCCCGTCACGCGATCGCTCGGGTCGGTTGCAGTGGATGGATCTGTCCAACCTGCCCCCAGCAGTCGCCGCGCAGATCCTGCCGCTGGCCCCCGGACATGTCAGTGACCCGATCCCCGTCAATAACGGCGTGGCGGTGTTTCAGATGCGCGCCATTGAAGAGATCGAGACCCCGCAGCCGACGGATGTGACGGTGGACTATGCCACGCTGCTGCTGCCCGGCGGGCGGACCGAATCCGCCCTTGGCGAGGCAGCAAATATTCGCGCGAAAGCAGATACTTGCGACGATCTCTACGGCATCATCAGGGATGCTTCGCCCGAGCAGTTGCAACGTGAAACGCTCTCCATTGGTCAGATTCCCACCAACTATGCGCTGGAATTGGCCAAGCTGGACGAAGGCGAGGTGTCGACCAACCTGACCTCGGCCTCGGGCCAGAATCTTGTGTTCCTTATGCTATGCTCGCGCACCCGCGACCTGCCGGAAGAGGTCAGCCGCGACGACATCAAGCTGCGATTACAAAACCAGCGTCTGCAAAGTTTCGCCAATGCCTATCTGGACGAGTTGAAGGCAGCGGCCCATATCGAAGATTACAGCGATCAATGACCACTGGCGCGCCGTCCGCGGACAGTTTGCCGCCGGTGGCTTTAACCATGGGCGAACCGGCAGGGATCGGCCCCGATATTGTCGGTCCTGCCTTTGACGCATTGAAGGGTGAGGTGCCGTTTTTTCTGATCGGTGATCCATCACACCTGCCGGACGGCGTCGCCTTCGCTGAAATCTCCGCACCCTCCGAGGCGCTGATGGCTGACCACCTTCCGGTTCTGCCTCACGGCTTCGGCAGCCCCCGCCGCCCCGGCCTGTCCCAGGCGGACCATGCGCAACATGTGATCGCGGCAATCGAACGCGCTGTGGAACTGACCGGATCTGGCGAAGCGTTGGCGGTTTGCACCAACCCGATCCACAAGAAGGCGCTGAAAGACGGCGCAGGCTTCGCCTTTCCCGGTCACACAGAATTTCTGGCCCATCTTGCAGGCGGCGCTGAGGTCGTGATGATGCTGGCCTGTGATGGGCTACGGGTCGTACCCGCCACCATCCATATCCCCATCGCCAAAGTGCCATCCAAGCTGACCCGTGATCTTCTGGCACAGGTCATTCGCACGACACATGCAGCATTGATCCATGATTTTGCCAAACCGTTCCCGCGTATCGCCGTGGCGGGGTTGAACCCCCATGCGGGCGAAGGCGGCGCGATGGGGTATGAAGAGATCGAGATGATCACCCCCGTGCTGGACGGTCTGCGCGCCGAAGGGCTGGACCTGATCGGGCCGCAATCTGCCGACACGATGTTCCACGCAGCAGCCCGCGCAGGCTATGACGCGGCGATCTGCATGTATCACGATCAGGCCCTGATCCCGATCAAGACCATCGACTTTGCCGGCGGCGTGAACGTCACCCTTGGCCTGCCCTTCGTGCGCACTTCGCCCGATCACGGCACCGCGTTTGATATCGCGGGCACTGGCAAGGCCGACCCAAGCTCGTTGGTCGCGGCGTTGCGCATGGCGCATCAGATGGGCCGCATCCGACAGAAGCGTCGGACATGAGCCAGATCGACGGCCTCCCCCCCTTGCGCGACGTCATTGCGGCCCATGGGTTGATCGCCAAGAAGTCGCTCGGGCAGAACTTCTTGCTCGATCTGAACCTGACCGCCAAAATCGCGCGGCAGGCGGGTGATTTGGCGAACTCTGACATTCTGGAAATCGGCCCCGGACCCGGAGGGCTGACGCGCGGGCTTCTGGTCGAAGGGGCACGCAAGGTGCTGGCAGTGGAAAAAGACAGCCGCGCCATGGCGCCGCTGGCCGAGATACAGGCGGTCTATCCCGACCGGCTTGAAGTGATCAATGCCGATGCTTTGGACCTTGATCCGCTGGAGCACCTGACCCCGCCCATCCGTATCGTGGCAAACCTGCCCTATAACGTCGGGACCGAGCTTCTGGTACGATGGCTGACCCCTCTGTCTTGGCCGCCGGTCTGGGCCAGCCTGACCCTGATGTTCCAGAAAGAGGTCGCCGAACGGATTGTCGCCCAGCCGGGATCGAAGAAATATGGCCGTCTGGCGGTGCTGTCGCAATGGCGCACCACCCCGCGCGTGGTAATGGAACTAGCGCCCGAAGCGTTCACCCCGCCGCCCAAAATTCATTCCGCCGTAGTGCATTTTGACGCCCTGCCTGCGCCCCGGTTCGAAGCCGACCCGGACAAGCTGCAAGCCCTAGTGGCGAAGGCGTTCGGGCAGCGCCGCAAAATGCTGCGCGCGTCTTTGAAAGGGTTGCGACCCGATATCGAGGATGTGCTGACCTCGGTCGGGATCAAGCCGACGTCGCGCGCCGAAGAAATCGGCATCGAAGAGTTCTGCGCCCTCAGCCGCGCGCTGGCGAGTTGATCCGTTCAAGAATCAACTATGTTCCTCGGCCGCCGTTTCCGCCAGTGCCCGGTTGAAAGCCTTCAACGCGTCCACCTGGAACACCGCTCCCCAAAGTTCGGGCGGATCCCCCTCGCCGCCCAACGTGACCACAGGTATGAACCGCGCGGCAGAGGTTTCGAACATGGGCATCACGGCCTCCAGCGTCGCGTTCCCGTCAATATACACGCCCTGTTCGATCAGATCCCAACACTGTTCTTCATTCGCCGCCCTGTCGTGATTACTTGCCCGCATGATCGACGCCACGCGCACTGTGGATAGCAGATAAGCTTGAGGGCCAGCGGCAAGGTGAACACCTCGTCTTTCCAACTGGGTCAGGAAGAACGACCGATCCACCCAGCGGCTGGCCAGCGCCGTGGACAGCGACACCGCGGCCATCACTGCGATCCCGGTTTGCCAGTCGCCCGTCAGCTCAAACACAATCAATGTGGTCGAAATCGGTGCGCCCAGCACCGCCGCCGCGACGGCACCCATGCCCGCCAGCGCATAGAGTGTCTCGGACCCTGATACGTCGGGAAACACAGCGGTCGCCACGATCCCGAAGGCCAGCCCGGTCAAAGCCCCGACCATCAAGGCCGGTGAAAACACCCCGCCGCCCATGCGTCCGGCCATGGTGATTGCGACTGCGGCAACCTTGACGACGACAAAGGTGATCGCCAGTTGCAGCCCCATCCCGCCGGTCAGGGCAACCGATGTGGTTTCATAGCCCACGCCGATGATATGTGGATACCAGATGGCGATGGCACCAAGGATCAGCCCAGCACCGGCCGGTCGCAACACCCGAGGCAGTCGCGTGGCAGTCTGGATGGTGTCGCCGACATCCTCGGCCCAGAAGATGGACCGCATCAAGATGACAGCGACCACCCCGCAGACAAGCCCCAGCAGCAAAAAGGCAGGCAGTTCGACATAGAAAGCAAGCGATCCTTCGGCGGGCAGGACAAACTCGGTCACATCGCCATATTCAAGGCGGTTGATCACGGTTCCAGCGACCGACGCGATTGCAATCGGCGCAAAAGCGTGCACAGCGAAATGACGCAGCACGACTTCCAATGCGAACAAAGCCCCCGCGATCGGGGCGTTGAAACTGGCCGACACCGCCGCCGCGACCGCACAGCCCAACAGATCACGCCCGGTCACGCCATTGGCGTTGATCCGCGCCGAAACCCAGCTTGAGATCACAGCGGCAAGATGCACAACCGGGCCTTCGCGCCCCGACGACCCACCGGTCGACAGCGTGATCAGCGAGGCCAGCGCCGATCCCAGTCCGGCGCGTTTCTCGACACGCCCGTCCCACAAGGCGGCGCCTTCGATCACGTCGGCCACCGCGCGCACCCGGCCGTCATGGGTGAACCAGTTCAGGATGATCCCGACAACCAATCCGCCGAACGCGGGCAGCAGAAGCACCCAATACCATGGCAAGGTGCCCGCAAAACTGTGCAGATGGGCCAGATCGTCAGTGCCATACAGCGCCGCCTGAAGCGTCTCGATTCCCTTTCGGAATCCCAATGCCGCAAAACCCGACGCGATCCCGATCATCAGCGCAATCAGCCAGAATTGCACTTGGCTTGGTCCTTTCTCGATCAAGATATGCCAACCGGTAGAGGACCGATCCTGCAAATCCCGCCAAGCGCGATCTAAGAACAATTTTAGCCGATTAGGCATCGTCCTCCGCCCGCGCGGCCCTTCCCAAGATCACGCATTTACCATAAGTTGTTCCGGCTTTGCTGGGGAGGATGGGATGACCATCGACACCGTGTTTACCGAGCTTTCGTCCATGCTAGGCGATCGGCTCAGCCGCTCCAAGTCCGATCTGTCGCATCATGGCGGTTCCGAAACTCATTTCGCCCCGGCCCCTCCCGATGCGGTGGCATGGCCCGAAACCACGGACGAGGTCAGCCGCATTCTGCACCTGTGCCATGCGGCCAGTGTGCCGGTCATTCCCTATGGCGCGGGCACGTCGTTGGAAGGTCACACCAGCGCGCCGATGGGGGGGCTATGTATCGACATGTCGCGTATGAACCGTGTTGTTTCCGCCGATCCGGGCGACATGATCGCAGTCGTTCAGCCCGGCGTGACACGCGAAGAACTGAACCATGAACTGCGCGCGTTGGGCGTGTTCTTTCCGGTCGATCCGGGTGCCAATGCCTCGATTGGCGGAATGGCGGCGACGCGGGCCTCGGGCACCACAACAGTGCGTTATGGGTCGATGCGTGACAATGTGCTGGGCCTGACGGTGGTGCTGGCAGACGGGCGGATCATCAAGACAGGATCGCGCGCGGCGAAATCCGCCTCTGGCTATGACCTGACCGCGCTGTTTCTGGGATCGGAAGGCACGCTGGGCATTATAACCGAACTGACCCTGCGCCTGCACGGTGTGCCAGAACAGATCAGCGCGGGCATCTGCGCCTTTCCCGACATGGCGTCTGCAGTGGGGGCCGTGCAGCAGGTGATCCAGATGGGGATCCCAATGGCGCGGATCGAGTTTGTGGACGCCGACACCGCACGCGCCTTCAACGGCTATGCCGGGACCGACATGCCTGAATGCCCGCATTTGCTGGTCGAATTTCACGGAAGCCCCACCGCCGTTGCCGAAGCCAGCGAAGCCTTTGGCGACATTGCCACGGATTTCGGCGCCACCGGATACGAACACGCCACCCGGACCGAAGATCGCAATGCGCTGTGGAAGATCCGCCACCACGCATATTACGCGGTGCTGTCCCTGCGCCCCGGCGCAAAGGCCGTGGTCACGGATATCTGCGTGCCGATTTCAAAACTGGCCGAGGCCATCACCGAGACGCAGGCGGACATCGCAGCATCGGGCCTTATGGGACCGATCCTGGGTCATGTGGGGGACGGCAATTTTCACGCCGCCCTGCTGATCGAAGACGGCAACGAGGCCGAGAAAGCGGCGGCCAAGGACTTGGCCGCCCGAATGAGCACCCGCGCCCTTGCGATGGGTGGCACAATCACTGGCGAACATGGGATCGGTATGGGGAAACTGGGCTTGATGGGCGCGGAACATGGCCCGGCCTGGTCGGTCATGGGCGACATCAAGACCGCGCTCGACCCCAAGGGCATTCTGAACCCCGGCAAACTTGTGCCGCAAGGGTGATCGCCCCTAACCGTCCAGAAGTTCTTGCGCGGCGGCCCGTCCGGCATCGGTGATCGTGTCGCCGGAAATCATGCGCGCCACCTCGTCCACGCGGGCGGGCGCATCCAGCGGTGTCACATTGGTCAGCGTCATGCCTTGCGACACGGTTTTCTGCACCTGCCAATGATGATCGCCCAAGGCGGCCACCTGCGGGCTGTGGGTCACAACAAGCACCTGCCCACCCAGGGACAAAGCCGCCAGACGTCGCCCAACCGCGTCGGCCGTCGCCCCACCCACACCGCGATCAATCTCGTCAAAGATCATGGTCAAGCCGTCAGCTTCACGCGTCAGGCACACTTTCAACGCCAACAGGAACCGGCTGAGTTCGCCACCCGATGCGATCCTGTTCAATGGACCTGACGGCGCTCCGGGGTTGGTCGCGACGGTGAATGTAACCTGATCACACCCATCCGGACCCGCATCCATCGGTGTGATTTCTGTGGTGAATACCGCGCGCTCCATTTTCAATGGCGCCAATTCGCCCGACATGGCCTTATCCAGCGCCTTGGCGGCCGTGACGCGTGCTTGAGTCAGCAAGGCGGCGGCACTGTTGTAGTGCGTCAGCGCCTTGGCGACATCCTTCTCAAGCCCGGCAATCGCATCCACGCCCGCGTCCAGCGCGTCAAGCCGCGCACGCAGGTCTTCAGCGAAACCGCCCAGATCATCGGGGGCCACCTGATGCTTGCGGGCCATGGCGCGGATCGCAAACAGACGCTCTTCGACCACTTCCAATTCGTGCGGATTGAAAGACAGGGTATCAAGCGCAGCCTCGACCCCCTGCACCGCGTCGCCCAATTCTGCCAAAGCCCGCCCAAGGGCCGAGATCGGCGGATCCAGTGCCTCGCCCGCCTGATCGGCCACCGCTTCCAGCCACCTGAGCGCATCACCCATCCGCGCCTCGGCCCCCTCGCCAGATGAGAGCGCCTGATGGGCTTTGGTGATGTCCTCGCCAATGCGTTCTGCGGCCTGCATCAATCGGCGGCGGCTGTCCAGCTCGGCGTCTTCACCCGGTGCCGGGGCAAGCGCATCCAACTCGGCCACCGCGTGGCGCAGGAAATCTTCCTCGGCCTGCGCGGCGGTCAGATCGGCGCGGGCCTGATCCAACGCCGTCGTCGCGCGGGACAGGTCGCGCCATGCCGCGCGGGTCGCGCCAACTTGGGGACCAAGCGCGCCAAATTCATCCAACAATTGCCGATGCACACGCGGGTTCAGTAGCCCGCGATCATCCTGCTGGCCGTGCAGTTCGACCAGCGTATCGGACAGCGCGCGCAACACATCGCCCGACACGCGGCGATCATTCACCCACGCCGTCTTGCGCCCATCCGCACGGTTTATGCGCCGCAATACCAACTCGTCCTCGGCCGGGATCCCCGCTTCATCCAGCACCGCGCGGGCGGGGTGACCATCCGCAAGATCGAACACCGCCGTGACCTCGCCCTGTTCGGCCCCGGCACGCACAAGATCGGCGCGTCCGCGCCAGCCCAGCACAAAACCAAGACTGTCCAGCAAAATGGATTTTCCCGCACCGGTTTCCCCGGTCAGAACATTCAGCCCCGGCTGAAACTCAAGCTCCAGCCGGTCAATAATCAGAAGGTCGCGGATATCAAGACCACGCAGCATGATGCCCTCGGTCAGTCGTCGCCCCGCCCCGGTGAGGGATCAGAGCCATTCGCCCTTGATCAGTTGGCGGTAGACCGCGCTGAGCCAGTTGTTGCCCTTTACCTCGGGTTTCAGCCCGGACTTGGTCAGCAAACGATAACTGCTTTGATACCATTCGCTCGACTGGAAATTATACCCCAGAATGGCCCCTGCGGTCTGGGCTTCCTCGACCAATCCAAGCGACAGATAGCTTTCCACAAGACGATGCAACGCTTCGGCGACGTGCGTTGTGGTCTGGAACTGCTCGACGACCACGCGGAACCGGTTGATCGCCGATGAATAATGCTTGCGTTTCAGGTAATACCGTCCGATTTCCATCTCTTTCGCGGCAAGATGGTCGAAGGCGAGGTCAAATTTCAGGATCGCCGACTTTGCATATTCGGTGTCAGGATAGCGTTCGATCACGGTGCGCAAAGCTTGCAACGCCTGATATGTCAGGCCTTGGTCGCGACCGATTTTGTCAATCTGGTCATAATAGCTGAGCGCCAGAAGATATTGGGCATAGGCCGCATCTTCCGAAGCGGGGTAAAAGTCGATGTAACGCTGTGCGCTGGCGCGCGCCTGTTCATAGTCCTTGTCTTTGTGGAACGCGAAAGCCTGCATGATCAACGCACGTTTCGCCCATTCCGAATACGGATACAGGCGTTCAACTTCGCCAAACCACTTGGCCGCTTCCGAGGGGTCTCCGCGGTCAAGATCGTATTCACCGCGCTTATAGATTTCTTCCGCGGTCCACTGATCGATCGGCTTTTTTTCTACCGGTTGGGAAAACGCGCCAAACAATCCGCGCCCACCGCCGCCTGAACTGCCTCCAAGGCTGCCAAACCCCAAACTGCCAGACCCACCACCGCATGATGACAGAACGATGCCGGACGCCAGCATCACACTGATTAAGCGTTTCGTTTTGAAGCTGCGGCATTCATTTGAAGCGAAACGTGCGCAACGCTCAGATGTCGCGCCGCGTTTCGTAGAAAGCTGTGCGACAGGTTCTTCGCGAAACGCTTTAGCTTTGCCAAATTTCACACGGATCATGACCGGTGCCACCCCAAAAAATTGTCATTCGACCGACTGGTCTGAATTGTTCCCGCCTGTCCTAGCACAGAAATTTTCGAGGCAAAATGGTTTGCTCGGCAATTTTCGCGCCTCTGGGTCACTTGGCGCATGTTCGCCCCACCCACACGGTCCGAAAAACGCAGAAACCACGCCTGAAAAGCGTGGTATCCGATTTGAAATCAACAGGTTCCGGCCGCGATCATGCCGTCATGGGCAGATCAGAGCGGCGCACCCCCACGCCCGGCAACCGACGCGCGGTTGCGGCGTCACATTCGACCATGCGCCACGCATCAGGTTTGTCGAACAGAGCGCGCAGCAGTTTGTTGGTCATCGCATGGCCCGCCCGATGCCCGACATAGCGTGCTTTCAGCGGCGCGCCCGCCAATGCAAGGTCGCCCACCGCATCCAGCATCTTGTGGCGCACGGCCTCGTCGATGCGGCGCAGACCACCGGGCGACAGAACATCATCGCCGTCAACGACGACAGCGTTGTCATAGGTGCCCCCCAGCGCAAGCCCCGCCTCGTGCATCGCTTCCACGTCGGCACGACGGCAGAAGGTGCGGCAATCGCTGAGTTCGCGCACGAAATTGCCGTTCGACAGGTCCAGACGCTTGTTTTGCGTGCCAATCACACGGTCCGGGAACGAAATGTGAAAATCGATCTCAAATCCGTCGGATGGCTCTAACCGGGCCCATATGGCGTGTTCGCCGTCGTCTTCCCGGTATTCGACGGGTTTCAGTATCTCAATCACCCGCACAGGTGCGGACAATTCGCGCACGCCGGTCTTCACCAGACCATCGACGAACCGCGCCGCACTGCCGTCCATGATCGGCACTTCCGGGCCATCCAGTTCAACCAAAGCGTTATGAATACCACATCCTGCAAGTGCGGCCATGATATGTTCGATGGTTTTGACCTCGACCCCCGCATCGTTGCGGATCAGGGTGCATAACGGTGTGGGAACACCCGAGGCCCAATGGGCGGGGACAAGATTGTCCCGGTCCAGAACGTCGATGCGTTTGAACCAGATGCCGTGTTCTGCCGAAGCAGGTCGCACGCGCATACGTGCCGGTCGCCCGGAGTGAAGTCCGGTGCCGGTAAATGTCACACTGCTTGCAACTGTGGTTTGCACGTGTTGCCTCTTTATTTGCCTCAGTTCGGATCGCGCCGCCTTGGGGTCATGCTTGATGATCCAGCATCCGGTTCGATCCACATTCTTCGCCGCGCCAGGAGCCGCAGACAACAAGGTTCTGTGTGGAGTGGCACAGGTCCTTAGCGTCTTGGGTCTGTGTGGCGTCCGGTTCTATCCGTTCACCACTGCCAGTCTCCGTGCGTAAAAAGGTGTTTGAAACCGTTCCATGCAGCGGCAGGTCTGACGCGCTCCAAGCATGTATGGCTTGGTGACACAGAGGTAAATCCTGCCCGGTGCAATAACAATTCAAACCTCTGTAACGGTCTGTAACATCAGGACTCGCTCGGGCGGGAGGTTGCCGAAGCGCCTATCCCCGAGCCACAAAGGGTTGTTTCCAAAAGAAAAAGACCCACCACATGGCAGGTCTCTTTTGGTGATTTAGTGAACGGTGAAACAGTGTCTCAGCACAGAAGTCGTCCTGCTGTGGACCTGGTGCAACATCAGGATCACGCGAAGCTGCTGTCGCGCGATCCTGTTTGTCACAAACCTAGTTCGCCTGACGTCGCAGGAAGGCCGGAATTTCAACCTTGTCGTGTTCTGGGTCGGCTGCCGGCGCCTGCGGTTGGGCGGGCCGTTCGGATTGCACCGGCGGTTGGCTGCGAGCCTGATCTTCGGCGCCTGCGGCCCCTGATCCGGTCATCCGATTGATCAACGAGTTGATGCCAAAGCGCGGTTTGTCATGCGCGGCGGCGTCGGAGTGGGCCGGGGCTTCGCGATGCGGCGCGGGCTGTTGCGCGCGCGGCTGATTGTGCACGGCGGCTTGCAAACGGGCCAAAGCCTCGGGCGATGGGGTGCCCGGTGTTGGCGCCCGCGGGGCCACAAATGTTGCCACATCCGGTTGCTTGTCATAACCCGTGGGCGCGGCTTCCTGTTCGCGCGGCTGATAAGCCGGTGGTGGAATATCACCGCCGGCCTGATCGGCGTGGAACACGTTTTCGGTCGGCGCTTTCGGGGCGACTTCTTCCCGCTCCAGATCGCCAAACAATGTTGGTTCACTGGCGGCAACCTCAGCCGAGGGAGCTTTCGGCGCAGGCGAATTTTCAATCGCAGCCGCTGCGGCAACCGCATCAGGTGCTTCGGCTTCCATCTTCTGCTCGACTTCAAGCGGCGCTTGCAGCGGTGAAGCAAGGCTGCGACGCGGCAACGGCATTTCGGTGTTCACATCCACCGCGTCGATGCCGGTGGCCACCACGGACACACGCATCGCGCCCTCCATGTCGGTGTCCAGCGTCGAACCGACGATGATATTGGCGTCCTGATCCACTTCCTCGCGGATACGGTTGGCCGCTTCGTCCAGTTCGAACAGGGTCAGGTCGTAACCGCCGGTGATGTTGATCAACACACCTTTCGCGCCGCGCAGGCTGATTTCATCCAGCAGCGGGTTGGCAATGGCTTTCTCGGCGGCCTGAACGGCGCGATCTTCGCCATTTGCTTCGCCTGTGCCCATCATGGCTTTGCCCATCTCGTCCATCACGGCGCGGACATCCGCGAAGTCGAGGTTGATGAGGCCGGGGCGAACCATCAGGTCCGTAACACCCTTAACGCCTTGATAAAGCACGTCATCCGCCATCGAGAACGCCTCGGTAAAGGTCGTTTTCTCATTGGCCAGACGGAACAGGTTCTGGTTCGGGATGATGATCAGCGTATCGACCATCTTTTGCAAAGCTTCCACACCGTCTTCCGCCTGACGCATCCGTTTTGCGCCTTCGAATTGGAAGGGTTTGGTCACAACACCAACGGTCAGAACACCCAATTCACGCGCGGCTTGCGCGATGATCGGGGCTGCACCTGTCCCGGTGCCACCACCCATACCGGCGGTGATAAAGCACATATGCGCACCAGCAAGGTGATCGACGATCTGTTCAATCGATTCCTCGGCTGCGGCTGCACCGACCGACGCGCGGGCACCTGCGCCCAACCCCTCGGTCACTTTCACACCCATCTGGATGCGGTCTTTCGATCGCGAATGCTGCAAAGCCTGCGCGTCTGTATTTGCTACAACGAATTCAACGCCCTCGAGTTCCTTCTCGATCATGTTGTTGACAGCGTTGCCACCGGCACCGCCTACACCAAACACCGTGATACGAGGTTTCAACTCTTCCTGACCGGGCAAGGTAAGGTTCAAAGTCATGATTTGTCCGCCTGTCTATGTCCGCGCCGCACCGATGTCCCCCGATGGCGGCCAATATGGTCTTTTAATTCCGACTGAATCGCCGGTTACTGCCTCATTTGGTCCATGTTAACCCATAAAACAGCCTTCCGTCACGCCCTAAAGGGTCGGAAAGCCGCAAAATATTGAGGGATTATCGAAGATTTCAGCAGGATTTCGCCGAAGGCACCGCATGTTGCTGCCTGGACGACCCCCATTCACCAATTGTCTTTGAACCACCGGAAGGCGCGCCGCAGGCTGCGGGCGGGGTAGCTTTCCGCAGGAATGTCGAAATCCCACCATTCGTCCTGCGGGTGGGCGGCGAACAGGCACAGCCCGACGGACGAGGCGAACCCCGCGCCTGTGGCGGCCTGTGGCAAACCCTGCACGCGCAAAGGCCGACCGATCCGCACTTGCTGGCCCAGAATTTTCGGGGCGAGCCCGTCCAATCCGGGAATTTGGCTGCCGCCGCCGGTCAGCACGATCTGCTGGCTGCGCAAATGCTCAAACCCAGACGCATCAAGACAGGCCCGGACCTCTTCCAGGATTTCCTCGACCCTCGGTCGCATGATGCCGATCAGTTCGGCCCGGCTGACGGTGCGGCGGTCATGTTCCCAATCACCCGTGTCGCCGCCGATCTCGATCATCTCGCGATCATCCATGCCGGTGGCAACGACGCCGCCATAGAAAGTCTTGATGCGTTCCGCCGTCGACAAGGGCACTTGAAGCCCCTTCGAGATGTCCGAGGTCACGTGATCCCCGCCCAATCGCACACTGTCAGAATAAATCATGTGCTTTTTCATGAAGATGGACAGACCAGTTGAACCACCACCCAAATCGATACAGGCCGCGCCCAGCTCCTGTTCGTCTTCCACCAAGGCGGAAATGCCGGACACATAGGCCGAGCTGGCCAGCCCCGCCAGTTCAAGATCGCAACGTTTGATGCAATAGAGCAGGTTCTGAATGACCGCTGAATCGACGGTCAGAACATGCATGTCCACCGCAAGCCGGTTGCCGATCTGCCCGCGCGGGTCGCTCAGTCCCGACCGGTGATCCAGCGCGAAATTGACCGGCTGGGCGTGCAACACTTCGCGCCCGTCGCCGATATCCGGCATGTCGCACGCGGCCAGCACCCGCGCGACGTCATCTTCCGTCACGGCCGAGTCGTTCAGCTCCACGACACCATCCAGCCCATAGCTGCGCGGGTTTGCACCCGAGAAACATGCAATCACGTGGTCAACACGGATGTTTGCCATTTTCTGCGCGGCCTGAATGGCGGTGCGAATGGCGCGTTCGGTTTCCCGCATCGCATCAATCTCGCCGAAGCGCACGCCGCGTGACCGCGTGGTCGCCGCCCCGATGATACGAAACGCGCTTTGCCCGGCCAGGCTGCCCACCCCATCGCTTTCCCGAAACTGGTCCGGCCCGTCGAAGCGCAGGATCAGACAGGCGATCTTCGAGCTGCCGATATCCAGAATTGCGATCACACCTCGCTGCATGGCGGCTTCGCGCATCGAGCGCATGGCGCGCTGCTGGCTGTAAATATCGGTCATTGGTCTTCTACTCCAAACTCAATCGCACGAATGCGGCGCAATTCTTCGACGGCAGGCTCGCCCAATCGAAGCGTCGGTCTCAGGGGATTTCTCATGTCAACTACGGTCAAATCGCGCGCCATCACCTCTTGCGCCTGATCCAGCGCGATCACTTGCTCCAGGGCTGCGACGGGGTCGTTTTCCGGCAACAGGATGCGCTGCTTGGTGGCCAGCACCACGTCCCAGCGGCGTTCGCCCACCCGAACGAGGCCGCGCAATTGCGGGCCAAACGGATGCGCCGTCTCGATCAGGTCCAGGGCTTCTGTTACAGCCTTGTCAGCCCCGACACCGGCAATCAGCGGCAGGTCCGACCGACCATCGCGCGCCAACAGGCTTGCGACGCGGTGGCCGGTGCGATCCAGCAGATCAAGGATGCCGTCGTGGCGCCAGATGATGACCGGCTGGCGTTCGGTGATGGCGACTTCCAACACCCCGCCAGGCCGCACCCGCAGATCGGCCTTTTCAACCACGTCCAACTGGGTGATTTCCTGTCGCATCGCTTCCAGATCCAGATCAAAGCTGGAAATGGGGAAGTCGACCGGTAGCATTTGCCGCACCGCGTCGGCAACCACCGGTGTCGCACCTTCGACCGCCATCAGTTTGACCATAAATTCAGGCCGCTCCTGCACAGACCTCTGTATCTGGGTGTATTTTTCAGCAAGGGCTTCGCGATTGTCGGGGATTGAGAAATACCATCCGACCGTCAAAAGCACGGCAAAGACGGGAAGCCCGACCCGCAGGAATGACCGAAACGCCGGGGTCAGCCAGAGCCGATGCACCTTATAGGCCATGCGTGACGGTGCCGGATCACGATGAAGGGTCTCGCCCCCTCGCGCGGGGCCATTTGAACCCGTCGGGCGTGGCGCGGCAACGGAATGATACGGGCCCGAAGGGCGTGTTTTTCGCATCAACGATCGCATGAGGCGTCCTCCACCATCCATGCACAGAATTGTCCGAAAGTGATCCCGTGATGCGCCGCTTGTTCAGGGGCCAGAGATGTGGGCGTCATGCCCGGCTGCGTGTTTGTCTCAAGCAGGATCAATCCGTCCAAACCGCGCGCCTCGTCCCAACGGAAATCCGTGCGGCTGACACCGCGGCAGCCCAACACCGCGTGGGCGCGCAAGGCGTAATCCAGACAGGCGGCTTCGATGTCAGCAGGGATGTCGGCGGGCATGATGTGGCGCGACCCACCTTCGGCATATTTCGCGTCATAGTCATACCAGCCATCGGTCAGAATGTCGGTCACGCCAAGCGCCCGATCCCCCATGACAGTGGTCGTCATCTCGCGCCCCGGCGCATAGGTTTCCACCATTACCGTTTCGGGCATGGTCGGGGCAAGTTGTGGGGGCGTGTTCGCCCCGTCCTGAACGATGTAGATACCGACCGAGCTGCCCTCGTTATACGGCTTCACCACATAAGGCGGCTCCATCACATGACGTGCGCGCACCTCGTCGGCGGGCGCCAGCACGCTATCGACAACCGGTAGACCAGCGACGCGGAATGCGTCCTTCGCGCGCTCCTTGTCCATCGCAAGCGAGGACGCCAACACGCCGGAATGGGTATAAGGGATTTGCAGCCACTCAAGCAGGCCCTGCACACAGCCATCTTCGCCCCAGCGGCCGTGTAATGCGTTGAACACCACGTCGGGGGCCTCTGCGCGCAAACGCTCGGAAAGATCGGAACCGGCGTCAATCGCGACCACGTCATAGCCCTCGCCCTTCAGTGCCGCAACGCATTCGCGCCCGGAACTCAGCGAGACCTCCCGTTCAGCCGAATGGCCGCCCAGAAGAACCACAACTTTCGAGACCGTCTTGCCCGACATGCCTGCTCTTTTGCCTCGTCCTTGATCGCGAGAACGCGACCAACTGCCCAGCCGTTTCCGGCGCCTATCCGCACTTTGCGCGCGGCGTTTATCTTTATCGGAGGCTGTACCGCCCCTTTGCTCAGGGCTTTATGCCCCTTGTTTGCAAGGGCGTTTGCCCCTTGTCGCCGGTTCATTTCGACCGGATCTGAAGGGCCTGCCCGACCCCGGTATCTGCGCGCATACATTGGCTTATTTATCTGCCAATTCACCCACGCGCATGATTTCCCATACTAGCTCTATGCCACTGTGTTCGTAAACCTTTTTTCTGACCTCTTCGCCTAATCCTTCAAGTTCTGCGGCACTGGCGTCGCCGGTGTTTGTCAGAAAATTGGCGTGCATCGGGTTCATCTGCGCCCCGCCAAGGGTCGCGCCGCGCATCCCCGCGGCCTCGATCACCTTCCACGCCTTCAACTCGTGACTGTCATCGGCGCGCCCGGTCGAACTGAAACCGACCGGGTTGCGGAAGGTCGATCCGGCGGTGCGGTCCTTGGTGGGTTGGGTCTCGTCGCGCTTGGCCAGTTGCGCCTCCATCCGGGCGACAAGCCGGGCAGGATCGCCCATCGGGCCTTCAAATGTTGCGCTGGTGATCACGCAACCGTCCGGAAGATCGGTCTGGCGGTATTGAAAATTGAGGTCGTCAGCAGTCAGCGTCACCCGCTCGCCTGATCGCGTGATGGCCTGCGCTTCGACGAAAACATCAGCGACATAAGAGCCATAGCACCCGGCGTTCATCCGAACCGCGCCACCGATGGCACCCGGAATTGTGCGCAGAAAGGTCAGGTCGACACCCGCGTCCGCAGCTTTGCGCGCCACATGGGCGTCCAGTGCGGCGACGCCAGCGGTGACGCGGTTGCCATCAACCTCAATCCGGTTGAAGCTGCGCCCCAACCGGATCACCACGCCACGAATACCGCCGTCGCGCACGATCAGGTTCGACCCGACCCCCATCGGAAAAACCGGCACATCCGGGTCGAGCGCGGCCAGAAACTGCGCCAGATCACTGTCATCGGCAGGCATGAAGAACCAGTCGGCGGGGCCGCCCACGCGCAGCCAAGTCAGGGTGGACAAGTCCTTGTCAGACACCAGCGCCCCGCGCGTTTCGATCTTGCTTGGATGGGTCACTTCAACCTCGTATCTTGCGCAGCCAGCGGATCAGGTAAATCACTGGCCAGCGCAGTATGGACATTGCTGCGATCATGACCAGCCCACCAACCAGCGGCCCGTTTTGATAAACCACGTAACCCAATAGCGGAATGCCCATGGCGATCAAGACGTAAGCCACGCGCCAATGATGATCCCGCGATGGAAACAGCGCGATGACCTGCGCAAGGACGGCCCAGAAACAGGCAAGGATCAGCGACAGCGTCATACCCGCCCCGACGCCTTGCGAGTCAGATACCAAAGGGGTCGACGAAACATCGAAAGGAAGGCCGCAAGACCAAGCCCGGCCCACAGCCAGCCATGGTTAGCCCCGATCCAAAGGATCAAGAACGGCGCGGCCACCAGAAGCACCAGACCTGGCACAAACTGACGTCGCATGGGCAGAAACGCTACAGCGGTGGCGGCAATCACCCACAGGGCGGCGGCGATCAGCGGCGCGCTCATCCGGCACCCGAGGTCAGGAATGAAGCCCCAAGCGCCAGCAGCGCCGCGATCAGACCCAGCCACGGCACCCAGTTTGCGGTGCGAAACGGCGCTTTGGGGTCTTTGCGTTTCAACGCAATCAGGGCGACATTTACGACCGCGAACACGATCAGAAGGACGGTCGAGGTGACTTCCGCCAGGTCCGAGACAGGCAATGCCAGCGCCGCTGCCACCACGCCGAGACCCAAAAGCACCGTCGCCAGCACGGGCGTGCCGAACCGGGGATGCGCGCGATAAAAGATCGACAGCCGCTTTTCCCGCCGTCCCAATCCAAACAGAACCCGTGCAGCCATGATGATCTGCGCCAGCACACCGTTTAACGCGGCGACAACCGCGATGGCACCCAGCATGGCCGGGGACATTAGAAACGCGGCCTCCCAGACCAGAACCAAGGGTCGGTCAGAGCCAGCCAGTTCGTCCACCGGAACGGCCCTGATCGCCGCCAGCGAGACCATGGCGTAAAGCGCAGTCGTCACAACCAGCGCAATCAAGATTGCTCTTGGCACGGTGCGGGTGGGGTCGCGGGCTTCTTCGGCCATGTTCACCATGTCCTCGAACCCGATAAATGCAAAGAAGGCAAGAGCGGCGGCACCTGCCACGCCGGGCCAATAGATAGATGGCAGATCGGTAAACTCGGCCACTGGCGGGGCGGTGAACCCGGCCCAGATCACGGTGGCCAGACCCAACACCTCGATGATGGTAAACAGGGCCACAAGGGCAAGGCTTTCCAGAACTCCTGCCACAGCGACAAGGGTCAGGGCAACGCCAAACCCGATGATCGCCCAAGTTGCGGGAATGTCGATCAGTGACAGCAGATAGCCGACCCCGCCCCGCAGGACTGCCGCGGCTGACACCGTGCCCGCAAGCACGATGGCCAGACCGATCAACACCGCCAGCAAGTGGCTGTTCAGCCCTTTCTCGACATAAGCCGCCTCGCCCGAGGCTTCGGGGATGCGCGAACTGAGTTCGGCATATGACAGGGCTGACGGGGCGGCGACGATCCCGGCCAGAACGAAAGCCATTGGCGCCCAGATGCCTGCCTCGGCTGCGACGGCACCCACAAGCACGTAGATGCCCGCGCCGACCATGACGCCGATACCATACATGGTCAGAAGGCCAAGGCCGAGATTGCGTTTTAACGGGGCTGGTTCCATGTACCCATCTTCTATCAAACGGCGCTTGTCCGCGCGTGTTTCGTCAAATGTGCACCTCTGCCACCCGAAAGACAGACGGTGCGACGTCTGTTGCGACGAAAGACCTCAACCCAACCGCTTCGGCAGGTTGTTGGCCCAGGTCGAGATTGTGCCAGCCCCAAGACACACCACCATGTCGCCGGACCTGGCATGGTCTTTGACAAGCGAAGTCAGGGCGTCTTCGTCCGGGATCGCAAGGGCGTGGCGATGACCGTGGCGAACAAGCCCTGCGACCAGGTCGTCCCGGCTGGCCCCTTCGATCGGGTCTTCGCCCGCGGCATAAACATCGGCGATGCCCACAACGTCGGCTTCGTTAAAACAGGCACAGAAATCTTCAAACAAACCATGCAGGCGCGAGTAACGGTGCGGCTGATGCACGGCGATCACGCGACCCTCGGTGGCATGGCGCGCAGCCTTCAGGACAGCGGCGATTTCCACCGGGTGGTGGCCGTAATCGTCAATGATGGTGACACCATTGACCTCGCCCACGCGGGTGAAACGCCGGTTCACACCGCCGAAGTCTTCCAGCGCTGCGCGGATTTCGTCGCGCTTCATGCCCAGATGGCGGGCCACTGCCACCGCCGACAGCGCGTTCGAGACATTGTGGTCCCCTGGCATCGGCAGGGTGCAGCCGTCGATTCTTGTGCCTTCATTGTGCAGTTCGATATCGAAATGCGCGACGCCGCCTTTGTAGGTCAGATTGACCGCCCGCACATCAGCCTGCGCATTGAAGCCGTAAGTCACGACGCGGCGGTCGGTGATCTTGCCCACCAGCGCCTGCACTTCGGGGTGGTCAGTGCAGCATACGGCCAGCCCGTAGAATGGAATGTTGGACACGAAGTCGAGGAAACCCTGTCGCAGCGTGTCGAAATCGCCCCAATGTTCCATATGCTCGGGGTCGATATTGGTGACGATGGCAATGGTAGCGGGCAAGCGGTTAAAGGTGCCGTCGCTTTCATCGGCCTCGACCACCATCCATTCGCCCTGCCCCATCCGTGCGTTCGAGCCATAGGCGTGAATGATTCCGCCATTGATCACAGTCGGGTCGATCCCGCCCTTGACCAGAAGTTCCGCCACCATCGTGGTCGTGGTGGTTTTCCCATGTGTGCCCGCGACCGCAATGTTGGATTTCAGCCGCATCAGTTCGGCCAGCATCTCGGCCCGGCGCACCACCGGCAGGCCGCGCGCCCGCGCCGCATCCAGTTCCGGGTTGCCCGGCTTGATCGCGGACGAGATCACAACGACCTCGACATTCGCCAGGTTCTCGGCCCGCTGGCCCACGAAGATTTCAGCACCCAGATCGGCAAGACGGTCGGTGATTCTCGAAGTTTTCAGATCCGACCCCTGCACACGATAGCCATGGTTCAGCAAGACTTCGGCGATACCGGACATCCCGATCCCGCCGATCCCGACAAAATGGATCATCCCCATTTCGGTGGGAAGTTTGGTCGCTGCTGCGTTCATGCGGTTGCCTTTCTGCTCATGCGATAGTCCAGGACCAGCCACGCTGGATCAGGATGTCGGGACCACGCCCGTCAAGTGTTCGACCAGTTCCACCAAGGCTTCAGTCGCGTCAGGCCGGGCCTGCCCCTGCGCGGCGCGCGACATTCGCATGGCGCCTTCGGGATTGTCCAGAACCGTTCTGATCTGTTCGGACAGCGTGTCCACATCCAACCGGCTTTCAGGGATCAAGATCGCCGCGCCAGCTTCCACCAGCCCACGCGCATTTGCCGTTTGATGGTCGTCCGTCGCGTGCGGATAGGGCACAAGGATCGAGGGGCGACCGATGACCGAGATATCCGCCACCGACGACGCGCCCGCCCGGCTGATCACCAGTTGGGCCTCGGACATGCGGCGCGGGATGTCGTTGAAAAAGGGCTGCACATCCGCGCGGATGCCATGTTCGGTGTAATAGGCGCTGACGCGCGCCATATCCTCATCGCGGGCCTGATGGCTGACCGAGATATGCTTCAACAGTTCCGTCGGCAAAGCGGCAATCGCGGGCGGCACCGTGTCCGACAAGGCGCGCGCACCTTGCGATCCGCCCATGACCAGGATCGACATCGGATAATCGCCAGGCGCAATATAGCCCGAAGTTTCGCGGGCCAACACCTCTGCCCGAACCGGGTTGCCAGTGTAGAAAGGGTTCGCACCGTCCGGCAGCGCGGTGGGCCAGGTGCCACAGGCAACAGCGTTCACACGGGTCGCAAAAATCCTGTTCACCCGTCCCAACACGCCGTTCTGTTCATGGATCATCCGTGGCAGGTTCAATACCTTGGCCGCGGCCAATGCCGGAATGGTGGGATACCCCCCGAACCCGACAACCGCTTTGGGTCGGTCGCGGCGCATTTGCAGGATCGCCCCCATGATACCCGCACCGATACGGACGGGCACCATAGCCTTGGCCAACACGCCCCCGCGCGCGAAGGTCGCCGAGGACACTTCTTCGATCTCGACCACATGGGGAAAGCCGCCGGTATAGCGCGCGCCGCGCGCATCGGTTGACAGTTTCACCCGCCAGCCCTTGCGTAACATCGCCTCTGCCAGTGCCTGCGCAGGAAACATGTGGCCACCGGTGCCGCCTGCGGCGATGACAAGAAGAGGTTTGGGCTCGTTCATCGCCCCTTCCTGTTTGCGAATACGTCCTGCATCCGGCCTTGTGGTCGGGAGCGGGTAAAGGCCAAAAGCATACCAAGTGTGATCCCTCCCGCGATCAGGGACGATCCACCATAGCTGACGAACGGCAAGGTCATTCCCTTGGCGGGCAGCAGCCGCACGGCCACCCCCATATTGATCAACGCCTGAATACCGAACATCGCCGCCAGTCCCGAGCCCGCCAATCGCGTGAACGTGTCGCGTTCGCGGATCAGGCGCAGAAAGCTGCGCACGACGATGGTGGCGTAAAGCGCGATGATGATCAGGACCAGGATCAGGCCATATTCCTCGGCGGCAACGGCAATGATGAAATCGGTATGCGCGTCCGGCAGCGACCATTTTACCTGCCCTTCACCCACACCCACGCCGAAAAACCCACCTTCGCGGATGGCGTTGGTGGCATAGCCAAGCTGGGTGGTGGGATCCACGTCAGGGGTCAGAAACCCGTCAATGCGGCGGGCGAAGTGCTCGGAGTTGCTATAGGCGAACATCCCGCCCAGAACGACCACACCTGCGGCCGCGGCCAGAAACAGGATCGGCGCACCGGCCAGGAAATACATCACGCCCCAGCCAAACAGCACCAGAGCGGCCTGTCCAAAATCCGGTTGCAGCGCGAGGAAACCGACGATCACCAGAACCAGCGCCAGTGACATCGACCGCCCGGGTGGGCCGTTAATCTCCTGACTGGCGGCCATCAGCCATGCTGCGACCACAACAAAACCGGGTTTCAGAAACTCGGACGGCTGAACCGAGGCAAAGCCCAGCGAATACCATCGCACGGCACCTTTGCCGTAATCCGTGCCCAGAACCGGCAACAGCATGACCGCCAGCAAAGCGACCAGAAATCCCAGCACACCAAGGCGGCGAACCATTTGGGGGCTCATCAGCGTGGTGGCAAACAGAGTGATTAATGCCATCACGCCAAAGACCAACTGACGTTCAACATAGTAAAAATTTGCCAAACCGTTGCGTTCCGCCAGAGGAGGCGACGCAGCCAGCCCAAGCAAAATGCCGATCCCGAACAGGATCAGAATGCACGATACCGACCATTTGTCGATTGTGCGCCACCACCGGGGAAGAATGGGGTCGCCGTCACGCGCGGGAACCGCGCCATATACCATCTCTGTCATGAGAAAATGCCTGCCACTTGTCTGTACCGCTCGTATCTACCAACGGCAGGCCCCGGTAGTTCGGGTTATATCTGCCATTGATCCTCATTCGCCCATCTTGTGTGGGTCGTTGCGCGAAGATTAGCGGGGTTTTCGCCACTTTTCCAGAGAATTCGCGCCCATACACTGTGCGATGGGCAATCAGCTGCCCGGTGGGCCGACAGCGCGCGACTTGGACCGATCTCGACCCAATTGGCTTTCACGCCAGATGATCACCAGACCAGCGAAAACGACGACTCCTGCGCCAAGCAGCGTTTGCAGAGTCGGCAACTCACTGAAGAAGATGTAACCGAAGGCGAGCGCAAACAACATCGACGAATAATCAAACGGCGCGATGGTCGAGGCATCTGCATGCGTATAGGCCGTGGTCAGCATCAACTGACCAACCCCACCAAACAGCCCGGCCCCCAGCAAAAGTGCGAACTCCCACCCGGTAGGCCAGACCCAGCCAAAAGGCATCGTCAGGGCAGACAGGCAAACAGCGGTCAACGACGCATAGATGACAACAGTTGAGGGCGGATCAATCCCCACCAGCTTGCGCACCAGGATCTTCGCCACTGCCATGCAGCAGGCCGCAACAAGCGCCAGAACGGCACCGAAGGCCCGAAGTGCATCATCTTCTCCCGTCCCTCCAAAGCCTTCGAGACGCGGCCAGAGGATCACCAGCACGCCTGCCAGCCCCGCCAGCACTGCCCCGATACGCACCATGCGCACCTGTTCGCCCAGAAAGATCGCCGCAAGGGCCACAGTGATAATCGGAGCCGCATAGAATATGGCGGTGACTTCGGGTAGTGGAAGATAACCAAGAGCCGCGAAGCTGAGCGTCATTGCCAGCACACCGATCGTGCCCCTGCTGATATGCCCCCATGGATTCTTGGTGCGAAGGGCAGAGTGCAACCGCCCCTCATACGCCAACCAGCCAAGGATCACCGGCAGCGCAAAAAGCGAGCGGAAAAACACCGCCTCGCCCACAGGCACATGGACCGTGACCGCTTTCACCATCGTCTGAAGCGAGATAAAGAAGGCGACCGATCCGAGTTTCAGAGCTATGCCACGCGAAGGGTTCATCCCTTTGCGTAACCCACGTGCCGCGCCGTTGGAAGCCAAGAAATTGCGCGCGTCTGCGCAATTCACAACGCCTTGGAACCGTTGAGACGAAAAACGCCCCCGACCTGCGGGGGCGTTTGACTTGGTTTCCGGTTCACCTAGTTGATCAGTGTCAGCAACGTGTCCAGCGACTGTTTCGCGTCACCATAGAACATGCGCGTGTTTTCCTTGAAGAACAACGGGTTCTCGATGCCCGAATAGCCGGTGCCCTGCCCACGTTTCGACACGAAGACCTGCTTGGCTTTCCAGCATTCCAGCACCGGCATACCCGCGATGGGGCTGTTGGGATCTTCCTGTGCTGCCGGATTCACGATGTCGTTCGAGCCGATGACGATGGCGACATCCGTATCGGGGAAGTCGTCGTTGATCTCGTCCATTTCCAGCACGATATCGTAAGGCACTTTGGCCTCGGCCAGCAGCACGTTCATGTGACCCGGCAGACGACCCGCGACGGGGTGAATGGCGAAGCGCACATTCTTGCCCTTGGCGCGCAAACGGCGGGTCAGTTCGGCCACGTTCTGCTGGGCTTGCGCCACAGCCATGCCGTAGCCCGGGATGATGACCACGCTGTCGGCGTCCTCAAGCGCTGCCGCCACACCATCGGCGTCGATGGCGATCTGCTCGCCTTCGATTTCCATGGCAGGACCAGACGAGCCGCCGAAGCCGCCCAGGATCACACTGATGAACGACCGGTTCATCGCCTTGCACATGATATAGGACAGGATCGCACCGGACGAGCCAACCAGAGCACCGACAACGATCAGAAGGTCATTGCCAAGCGAGAAACCAATCGCCGCCGCGGCCCAGCCGGAATAGCTGTTCAGCATCGACACAACGACCGGCATGTCAGCACCGCCGATGCCCATGATCAGGTGATAGCCGATGAAGAACGCGGCCAGTGTCATGATGAACAGCGGCAGGAACCCACCCGTGTTGAAATACCAGATCAGACAGATCAACGACAGGATTGCAGCACCCGCATTCAGCATGTGACCACCGGGCAGCTTTTCCGCCGCCGAGCTGACTTTGCCCGCGAGTTTTCCATAGGCAATGACCGACCCGGTGAAGGTCACGGCACCGATGAAGACACCCAGGAACAGCTCGACACGCAGGATGTTCTGCTCAACCGGTGTCTTATGCGCCAGCAGGGCCGCGAAGCCCTGAAGTCCCTGACGAGCCTCGTCACTCATCGCCAGCACATTGCCCAGTTCGATATGGGCGTTGTAGCCCACGAACACCGCTGCCAGACCGACCAGCGAATGCATCGCGGCGACAAGTTGCGGCATTTCGGTCATCTGGACCCGCTGGGCGACATAGGTGCCGATGACACCGCCACCCGCGATCAGAACGATCGACAGCAACCACAGACCCGATCCGGGGCCGACCAGCGTGGCGAACACCGCCAGCGCCATGCCGACAATGCCATACCAAACAGCGCGTTTCGCGCTTTCCTGTCCCGACAGACCGCCAAGAGAGAGGATGAACAGAACTGCCGCAACAACATATGCGGCCGTGGTGAAACCAAAATCCATGATCCCTACCCCCTTAAGATTTCTGGAACATGGCAAGCATGCGCCGTGTTACGAGGAAGCCACCGAAGATGTTGATCCCGGCCATGAAGATCGACAGAGCCGCCAACAAAATAACCAGGAACGATCCCGACCCGATTTGCATCAGCGCACCAAGTATGATGATCGACGAAATGGCGTTGGTCACAGCCATCAACGGCGTGTGGAGCGAATGCGAGACATTCCAGATCACCTGAAATCCCACGAACACCGCCAGGACGAAGACGATGAAGTGCTGCATGAAACTGGCGGGAGTATACAGACCCGCAAGCAGCATCAGCGCGCCACCGACACCCAGGAGAGTGAATTGTTGTTTGGTTTGTGCTTTGAATGCGGCAACCTCGGCGGCGCGTTTTTCTTCCGGGGTCAGTTCCGGCACCACCGCTTTCGGTTTGGCCGCGATGGCCGGCACTTTCGGGGGTGGTGGTGGGAATGTGATCTCGCCCTGATGGGTCACAGTCGCGCCGCGGATGACGTCATCTTCCATGTTGTGATTGATCTTGCCGTCCTTTTCAGGCGTCAGGTCAGACATCATGTGGCGAATGTTATTGGCATAAAGCGACGACGCTTGCGATGCCATGCGCGACGGGAAATCGGTATAGCCGATGATGGTCACGCCATTGTCGGTCACGATCTTCTCATCCGGGACCGTCAGTTTGCAGTTGCCGCCCTTCTCGGCCGCAAGGTCCACGATGACACTGCCCGGCTTCATGGCTTTCACCATGTCCTCGGTCCACAACTCGGGTGCTTCGCGGTTGGGGATCAGCGCGGTGGTGATCACGATGTCCACTTCTGGCGCCAACTCACGGAACTTGGCAAGTTGCGCTTCGCGGAATTCGGGGCTTGAGACAGAGGCGTAACCACCCGTGGCAGCCCCGTCCTGCTGGTCTTCCTCGAAATCCAGATAGACGAATTCGGCACCCATACTTTCAACCTGCTCGGCCACTTCCGGGCGCACGTCGAACGCATAGGTGATCGCACCCAGAGAGGTCGAGGTGCCAATGGCGGCCAGACCCGCCACGCCGGCACCGACCACCAGAACCTTGGCGGGCGGCACTTTACCTGCCGCCGTCACCTGACCGGTGAAGAAACGACCGAAATTGTTACCCGCTTCGATCACCGCACGGTAGCCCGCGATATTGGCCATCGACGACAGCGCGTCCATCTTCTGCGCGCGCGAAATCCGCGGCACCATCTCCATGGCGATGACGTTCGCGCCCGACGCCTTGGCCTTTTCCATGCCCGCTTCGTTGCCGCCCGGATTGAAGAAACTGATCAGCGTCTTGTCCGCCGACAGCCGCTTCAGTTCAGCGTCATTTGGCGGGCGCACCTTGGCGATGATATCTGCCGCTTTCCAAAGCGCGGCTGCGGTCTTTACGACCTCGACGCCAGCCTCTTTGTAAGCCGCGTCCGAGAAGCCCGCAGCGTTACCTGCCTTGGTCTCGATCACGCATTCATAGCCCAGCTTTTGCAGCATCTGAGCGCTTTCCGGGGTCATTGCGACCCGGTTCTCGCCCTCGTAAACTTCTTTGGGTACACCGATCTTCACAGTCTCTTCCTTCTCCCGTCGTCTGCCGAACGAGGGTCAATCCCTCGGCCCCGGCGGTTTCCTGCGCATCCTATACGCGGCTCAGGCGCAAGATGCTATCGTTACGGAGCGCATTGCGACAATAATGTTTCAATACGCGACTCCCCTTCACAGGGCAATGCTGCTGTGCAGCGGGGCAATCATATCCAACGACGCACCTGTCCCGCCCAATCGCTGAATGCGGGGCCGAATTTGGCCGAAAGCGTCGCTTCTTCCCATAAAATGAACCGCTTGGAGATGATGGTGGTGAATACGGGCACCAACAGAAGGGCTGGCAGCACGTCCCACCTAAGTATAAGACCTGTCAGGATCATCGCATCGCCCAGATAGATCGGATTTCGCGTCCAGCGGTAGATGCCACGCTTTAACAGAACCGTCGGCTGCTCACCCGGGATGACAGTGGTGCGGGCACGCCTGAATTCCCACATCGCGACACCCAGCAGACCAAGCCCAAGCACAATCAGCAGGTTGCCAAGCCCAAAGCTCACGCCCAGCCCGAAGCCCAACCCCGGCACAACCCGGTCCAACCCATAGGCCAGCGCGATCATCGTCAACAGCCAGACCGGCGGCATATCAAGCCAACGGGTGAATTGTTTCATAGGGGTGCCGCCTTCCGGTCGTTTCATGTTGCGAAAGTTGTAATGGATCGGGTGTGATGTGCAACGCCGATTGCACGGATATGACCTTGCCGTCAGCAAGGAAACCCATACTCTGCCACCGAACCGCGACCGGAGCATCACATGACCGATTTCAGCGCCACCAAACGGCTTTTTACCCTGCCAGACGGCGTGACCTATCTGGACGGCAACTCGCTTGGTCCTCTGCCGGTTGCCGCGCGGGACCGGGTGGCGTCCTGCCTGCGCGATGAATGGGGCGAGTTGCTGATCACCGGGTGGAACAAGGCCGGCTGGATGGCGCAGCCGCGCGCCCTGGGCGACCGGATCGGTCGGTTGATCGGGGCCGCGCCGGGCACGACGGTGGTGGGCGACACCCTGTCGATCAAGGTCTATCAGGCGCTGGCCTCGGCGTTGACACTGCGACCCGGTCGCCGCGTGATCCTGTCGGACAGCGGCAATTTCCCCACCGATCTCTATATGGCCGAGGGGCTGGTGCGGTCGCTGGATCAAGGATACCGGATTGAAACCCCTGCCCCAGAAGACGTTGGCGACCGCATCACGGCGATCGGTGACGACCTTGCCGTTCTGATGTTGACCGAAGTGGATTACCGCACCGGGCGGCGACACGACATGGCCGCGCTGATCAAGGCGGCACACAAGGTCGGCGCGCTGGTGATCTGGGATCTGGCCCATTCGGCGGGTGCTTTC
The DNA here is from genome assembly GCF_056857795.1 of Aliiroseovarius sp. B-4. Lineage (NCBI taxonomy): Bacteria > Pseudomonadati > Pseudomonadota > Alphaproteobacteria > Rhodobacterales > Paracoccaceae > Aliiroseovarius > Aliiroseovarius sp. B-4. The sequence goes on along the minus strand of NZ_JBSXNV010000031.1, from coordinate 228,105 downwards.
CCGGTCGATGTGGCGGGCGCGGATGCGGATTTCGCTGTTGGCTGCACCTATAAATACCTCAATGGCGGCCCCGGCGCGCCCGCGTTCATCTATGTGGCACCACGCCTTGCCGATCGGGTGCAGCCCGCGCTGTCAGGATGGCTGGGTCACGACGCGCCCTTTGCCTTCGACCCTGACTATCGCCCCGGCCCCGGCATCGAGCGGATGCGCGTCGGCACACCGCCGGTTCTGCAAATGGCGGCACTGGAGGCAGCGTTGGATATCTGGGATCAGGTGGACATGGACGCCCTGCGCGCCCAGTCGGTTGCGCTGTGCGAGCGGTTCATTGAGGGGGTCGAGGCCAGTTGCCCTGACCTGACCCTTGCCAGCCCACGCGAGGCCGCGATGCGCGGCTCACAGGTGAGTTTTCGATTTGAACATGGCTATGCCGCCATGCAGGCGCTGATCGCGCGCAGCGTGATCGGAGATTTCCGCGCCCCGGACATCATGCGCTTCGGCTTCACGCCGCTTTATATTGACAACGGGGATGTCGACCGGGCCGTGGCCACGCTGTCAGACACCATGGCGACCCGCCAATGGGACCGGCCCGAGTATCACACCCGGGCCGCCGTGACCTGAGCGTTAGTGCGCAGGCTGAATGAACGTGCCGTTGCGCAGATCGGCCATCGCCTGCCGCAGTTCGTCTTTGGTGTTCATCACGATGGGACCGTGCCACGCCACGGGTTCGCGGATCGGCGCACCTGCGACCAACAAGAACCGAACGCCTTCGGGTCCGGCCTGCACGCGCACGTCATCACCCGCACCAAAGCGCACCACGGTGCGGTTGCCGGACAGGTCGCGAATGTTGACCTCCTGCCCCATGACCTCTTTCTCCAACAGCACACCCTGCGGCGCAGCAGCATCCGTGAAGGCACCGGCCCCTTCGAACACATAGGCAAATGCCTGGCGACGCGTGTCGATCGGGAAGGTCTTGGTTACGCCCGCCGGGACGCTCACATCCAGATAAAGCGGATCGGCGGCAATCCCATCAACGGGACCGGACTTGCCCCAGAAATCCCCCACGACCACGCGCACCTTGGTGCCGTCGTCTTCCTCGATCACCGGAATTTCGACCGATGGCACGTCCTGATACTTCGGCGCGGTCATCTTCAGATCGCGCGGCAGGTTGGCCCAAAGCTGGAACCCGTGCATCTGCCCCTTGGTGTTTGCGTGCGGCATTTCCTGATGCATGATCCCCGACCCTGCGGTCATCCACTGAATATCGCCCGCGCCAAGACGCCCTGCGTTGCCAAGGCTGTCCTCGTGCTCGACCTCACCGGCCAGAACATAGGTGATCGTTTCGATCCCCCGGTGCGGATGCCAGGGAAAGCCCTTTTCGGACAGACGCGGATCGTCGTTGCGGAAATCGTCAAATAACAGGAATGGGTCATAGGCTTCCGGCTCGTGAAAGCCAAAGGCACGATGCAGGTGAACACCCGCGCCTTCCAGCGTGGGTTTCGACTGGGTGGCCGACAAAACGGGACGAATGGACATGGTATCCCCCTTTCAGAAGGTCATGTGGCGTTTGCTTCTATCTAGGGACGACCCGTTCATTCTACAATTGCGCGCAGTTTAACAGTGGTCGCGCATTATTGCACAATTCGCGCGTGGGGAAGCGCGCACAGTCCATTCGTGCTATGCTTGCAGAATTACTGTATCGATTGAGGCAACGATGGCCCAGAAATTCTCCGACGTCGAATGGCTTGAGATCGAGGCGCATCTGGACGCGGCCCTTGCCCAAGACCCCGAAGCCTATGGCCTGCCAGAGAGGCGCGACGGGTCGGTCATCCTGATGTCATGGAACATCCGCAAATTTGGCGCGGTGGCAGATCGCGACGGGCCAAAGAAAAGCCCCGGCGCAACACGGATGATTGAACGGATCGCCGCACAGGCCGACCTGCTTTCGATACAGGAACAACAAGACGATACCGGCGCACTGGACGCACTGGTCGCCGCGCTTAACCCCAACTATGGCGTAATTTACAGCGACGTGACCGGGCGCAGTCCCGGCTATAAGGGTATGTCGGAACGCTTTGCCTATCTGTTTCGTCATGACCGCGTCCGGCTCGGTCATCTGGCCTCGGACCTGTCCTATGACCGCACGGCGATCGCCGCGAACATGAACGAGGCGCTGAAAGCGTCCTTTGATACCAGCGTGCCGGGTCAGGACGACCCCGGCTATCTGGAGCAGTTGATGACCTGGGTTCAAAACACCACGCGCCTCATGGGGTCGCAGTTTTCCAAATTCGTGCAGTTTATCCGCAGCCCATATCTGGTCGAATTTCGGATCGACGGACCGGATGGGCAGTATGAAATCTATGCGGTCAACGCGCATCTGGTTTCTGGCAAGAAGACCGAGCGCGAGCAGGAGTTCTTCGCCCTGCTGGAGTGGTTATTGCATGACAGCCGCAAGACGGTCAGCGAACGCGGCAAGATCATCATGATCATGGGCGATCTGAACCTGGATTTTGACAGTTCAAACGAAGACAGGCGTGTGGGGATCGAAAACTACGTCACCGGGATCAACGCGAAACGGCGGCTGGATGCCAAGGTGAACTTCCCGTTCCTTGATGGCGCGTTCAACACCAACGCCCGACGCACCCAGACTTATGACCATATCGCGTGGCTTGCCGACGACACGCGCCTGCCACGTGGGCGTCATAACGCCCTGGCGGGCACGCTTGGCCCGGATCAGTTCGATTATGGCATGTTTGATTTCACACAATTGTTCATGGATGCCGGCCCCGGTCTTTTGCCCGATGGAACCCCCGATTACGCGCGGTTTGCGCACGACCTGTCAGACCATATGCCGATCTGGGTCAGACTGCCCCGACCGAACGCGGGGCAGCACCGGTTTACGGTGTGACAGGTACCGGGCACGGGTTCGCCGCCGTATCATAACAGAGTGTCTGATACTCGCGCGGGCTTGTGACGACCACATGTTCTGTGTTGCGCGGATATATCCCGGTCCAGAACCCGGCAAATGGCGGTTCATATTTCGCGACGGTTTCCACAACGATCAGTTCTTCACCATCATACATCTTGGGAATATGTGGTCCCAGATACTGTCGCATCGTTGCTTGCGTATGGCCTGTGATACCGCTGTTATAACTGGCCTGAGAATCGCCAGGGTCCAGGGTCAGCTTGCGCGGGATCGCGTCATTGCATTCCGCAGAAGTGAGTTCACATTTCACGACCGTCACACGCACCCAGCTTTCTTCTTTCGAACGCGACATATATTCAAACAGTTCGTCCAGCCCTTCCAATATGGTGCGGTCATACTTATCGATTCGTGACAAATAATCCGAGATCGCATAGTTCGCTTTCAGCGCAAGGCTTTGATGGCGATAAGCATCGAAATAGGTGTGCACCGCTTGCAGGCCGAACAGAAGCAGCGGCAAAATGATGACGCTTTCGACTGTCACCGTGCCACGCTCGGTCCGGGCAAACAGGGATAGACGCCGACCCGCGGCAGAACGCATTTTATCAAGGAATGTGTTTGTCATGCTCATCCCTATGGTTCGTTCACAAAGGTTGACACCGCGACAATCGACACCCCACCCGACGGGTCTCGCGGCAAGCCCATAACATACGGCGTCGTTGCAAAGAACGGATCACGGATAAGACAGGCACGCACCAGCATCAAATCGCCCCCACCACCGGGTGAATAGCTGGTCAGGGGTTTGATATTCTCGGCGCGATCGACGCAGGGGATTGGTCCCGTCGGCAGGGACCAACTGCCTTGATCAACCAGTCGCAGATCGACCGATATCTCTTCTTCGCAGTTCCTGAACAGGATCGTGTCTTGGCAAATCGCCTTTTTCAGATCGGCAAGATTGGCAGGGCGGCTGATACCCAGCCGTAAATCGCGCACATTCAAATCCAGCGCGCGTTCCAGCATCATGGAGCGCATCCCGTAAAAGCTCAGCTCGAACGATGTCAGGAACAAGGTCATGAACAAGGGGAACCAGATCACGAATTCGACGGTCGAGCTGCCATCGGACGCGCGCAGCCGCCGCCAATATGCCTGCAATACCTGTTTCATTCGTTACATTCCGTTCTACGTTTCGCCTCGATACGGGCGCAAAAGAAAACACTTTGTTCCGGTGGGCCGCCGCAGTCGGCTGACGGCCCTGCCGTGTCAGTTGATCAACCGCAGCTTGTTGATGTCCGCAGCGATTTTCGAGAACACCTGTGACAGGTTCACGCTGCTATCACCCTTCGTCACCTTGTAGTGCAGGCGCTTGCCACCTTTCACAGATGCACAGGATTCCAGCGAGCTTGTGTCCGTCGACGAGCTTGTCTCCATCTCGATCGTATAGATCGTCATCCCGGCGTTCTTCGCAGCGGTGCATTGATCCCTCAAGCGTTCATCAATATCGCCGATATTGGCCGCATCACCGTCCGAGTTGTTGCTGTTCGAGATCAAGCGCCCAGGGTCTCCCAGCCAGCTAAACCGTTCGACATAGCCCCAGACATAATCCCTTTTCCAGAAGTTCTGCCAGGACAGGCGGGTCGGTTCAGCGACGCGTGGCTCTTCCCACCAGCTGGTCCCCGTTTCGGTTGCGCAGACATCGTCATAGGGATAGCCAAAACAATCGTTGGGATCATCTCCGAACGGTTTGTCATGCCATTCGGTCCGTGGGGTGCTTCTTGACCCACGATAATAGAACCATTGGTACTGATCTGTGCTGGCCCTATAGACCGACATGATTTCGCGTTCTTTGTCCCGGCCCTTGCTGTCCTTGTAAGGTGCCATGGTCAGCCAGAAGGGCGAAGGCCCGGTGCGATACCCGTCATAAACATAGTGGTGGTTGGTGTTCTGACCATCTGTCATCAACACCAGAAACTTTGACGAAGACGTCGTGGCCGGATTATAGGGGCGTCCGGCGAAATTGCTGTTCACCACGCCGTCACCGATCAGGCTGGTGATCGCCGGTTGTGCCTCTTGATGCAGAAGGGCCGCGCCCCATTTCACACCGATGTCAATCGCGGTGTCGCCCTCCGCTTGCAACGCCTGGATCTTGGTTTTCATTACCGTTGGCGAAACCTCAAACGGTACGACTTCGCGCCAGGAATCCGTATGGCAGGACAGATAAGCATCAGAGTTGGTGTTCTTGTAGCTTCCGCCATACCGATAGAATTTCGCCGCCTGGCGAATAATCCGATCCGGATCCAGAATTGGATCGGCATCCGACTTTATGCCCGCTTGGTTGAATTGATCATCCAGAAATGTTGCACAATAGGCATCGGTCTGTGCATCCAGACGGTTGAATTTGGTCAGCAAGGTCTGCCCCACATTCACCTGCGTCGAATATGGCACCAGAGAGATTGACGTCTTGAAGTTGTCAATCGTGCAATCTGTCGACGTGCTGCCGTCATTGGGGTTACACAGCAGCAGGTTCGAAAACTCTGTCGCGGCCTTGCGCAACTCATAGATCTTCGAATTCCCTGTTGTCGCATTGTCTTTCATCGAACCAGAGACATCCACGACCAGCGAAATCTCGGTCAGCTGGTTGATCTTGGCGGCCCCACCGCTGGCAGGTGCGTTCATGTAATCGACACCGACAGCACCCAGAAACGGCATGCCGACATTCATATTGGCGGTGGCCGTCACCATCGTGCCGTCAGACGCGACTGTGACCTTCACATCTTCTTTCTTGATATAGTTCCCCAGCCCGGACCGGGCGAAGTAATCCATCACGACATCTTTTCGGTCGTTTTCCTGATCGGGATGGGCGGCGGCCAGAAGCGCGCGATCCATCGTTGCCTGAAGGCGGGTGCGCTGAAGCTCGTATCGCATCAGATCGACGGACAGGCCGGACACGATCAGCAGCGTGATGAACAGAAACATAGCAAGGATGAACATCGCGCCATCCTCGTCATCCGCAAACTTGCCGATCCGTCCCAAGCGAGCTTGCCTGGCCAGCCTAGATTTCATAATCCCCAAGCGGTCACTATGTCGCGCCATTTCGAACTCCCTTCCCATGCCCCCGCACGGTAAAACTCGTAAACCAGAACACGGTTTAACCTTTTGGTAGATTATCAATGGCTGTGGCGAAACTAAGGCATTTTTATAGCAAATGTGATTTTGTCAGTGGAAAGACACAATATTGTTCGCATTGACGCGACAGAAGCGGCAAGCGGCGACTTCTGACCCGACTTTCGCACCAATTGCCGGGCGATTGCGGGGGTGGCTTTGGTGGCAATTAAGCCTAACCTGTTCCAAGAAGCGTCGCAGAAGGTTGATTCTGCGGCAGTGCAGAAAAGACCGCAGAGGTGCAAAAAGATGGCTGATATGGCTAATATCAAAGAGCCGAGTTTCCGCGATTCCGTAAACCTGATGTTCGACCGCGCGGTCGCATTGATGGATATTCCCACAGGGTTGAAAGAGAAAATCCGCGTGTGCAATTCGACCTATACGGTTCGGTTTGGCGTGCGGCTAAGGGGGGAAATTCGCACCTTCACCGGATACAGATCCGTCCATTCCGAACATATGGAACCGGTCAAGGGCGGCATTCGCTATGCCTCGGCCGTGAACCAGGACGAGGTCGAGGCGCTGGCCGCCCTGATGACGTTCAAATGTGCGCTTGTGGAAACACCCTTTGGCGGATCGAAAGGTGGGTTATGCATCGAGCCGCGCGATTATGAAGAGCACGAGTTGGAGTTGATCACGCGTCGCTTCGCCTATGAGCTGGCCAAGCGCGACCTGATCAACCCGTCGCAGAACGTCCCTGCCCCCGATATGGGCACGGGCGAGCGCGAAATGGCGTGGATCGCCGACCAATACGCGCGCATGAACACAACCGACATCAACGCACGCGCCTGCGTCACCGGCAAACCCACCCATGCCGGCGGGATTGCGGGCCGGGTCGAGGCCACCGGGCGCGGCGTGCAATACGCCCTGCGCGAGTTTTTCCGCCATCCCGAGGATGTCGCGATCGCAAACCTGTCCGGCAAGCTGGAAGGCAAACGCATCGTTGTGCAAGGGTTGGGGAATGTGGGCTATCACGCCGCCAAGTTTCTGTCAGAAGAGGACGGAGCGAAAATCGTCGGGATCATTGAACGCGACGGTGCCCTGGTCAATGACGAGGGTCTGGATGTCGAAGCCGTTCACCAGTGGATCGTGCAGCACGGCTGCGTGAAAGGGTTTGGTGACGCCAAATACCTTGAGGACGGTGCAAAAGTTCTTGAAACCGATTGCGACATCCTGATCCCTGCGGCGCTTGAGGGCGTGATCAACCTGTCCAATGCGGACCGCATTCAAGCACCTTTGATCATCGAAGCAGCCAACGGCCCGCTGACCTCGGGTGCGGATGAGGTTCTGCGCAAAAAAGGCACGGTAATCATTCCTGACCTGTATGCCAACGCAGGCGGTGTGACCGTCAGTTACTTCGAATGGGTCAAGAACCTGAGCCATATCCGGTTTGGCCGGATGCAGCGGCGTCAGGAAGAAGCCCGTCACCAACTGGTGGTGGACGAGTTGGAACGGCTGGACCGTTACCTTGGCGATGCGTGGTCGATGACACCGCAATTCAAGGAAAAATACCTGCGCGGCGCGGATGAACTGGAGCTGGTCCGCTCGGGTCTGGATGACACGATGCGCACCGCCTATCAGGACATGCGCGAGGTCTGGCATGCCCGCGATGATGTTGATGATCTGCGCATGGCGGCCTATATCGTGGCGATCAAGCGTGTGGCGGCAAGCTATCGCGCGAAGGGTCTGTAATCATACGTCGCCCTCTTTGCAAAACTGTAAAGAAGGCGGCGTATCCACCTGATATATAATGTTTTACTGCCGCAGCCGCTGAGCCTTCGACGCGTCTTGCAACGACCAGTATTGCAGGGCATCGCGAATGCCCTCAGCCGCCTGTCTGCGCCAGTTTTCGTCCTGCAACAGCTTGCGATCGCGAGGCGAGGACAGAAACCCCAGTTCGATCAGGGCCGATGGAATGTCCGGCGCTTTCAGCACCGAAAATCCTGCCTTCATGCGCGGGGATTTGTAACTGGAGCCAGTGGCGGAATAGATCCCTTCGACCAGAGCATCGGCCAGTGCCTCGGCCCTCGGGGTGGTTTCGGTGCGCGCCAAATCCATCAGGACCAACGCCACCTCGTCCGACTGACGGGTCAGATCGACGCCCGCCAGAATGTCGCCCCGGTCGTGCCGCTCGGCGAGCGATTGCGAGGCCGCATCGGTTGCGTCTTCGGACAGGGTATAGACCGTGGCCCCGGTCGCGCGACCCTGAGCCAAGGCATCTGCATGCAGTGACAGGAATACATCGGCACCGGCCCGGCGGGCGATGGTCACGCGTTCTTCCAACGGGACGAACATATCGCGGTCACGGGTCATCACGACCTTGAAGCCCCCCGTCCGCAGCAGGGTTTCTTTCAGTTGGCGCGCGAAGGTCAGCATCAGGTCGGCTTCAACCACATCTTCGCGTTCCGCACCGGGATCAATGCCACCATGGCCAGGATCAAGCACCACCACCAGATCGCCAAACCCGGTCTGGCGGGTTTTGGGTGACGGCATGGGGCGCGGCGTGACGGGGGTGAATACGGCGCTGTCCGGCGCGCCGGTGGTTGCGGCGAACGCCTGCGGCGTCGATTGCGCAAGGTCCAGCCGCATCAGTGCTGTGCTGTCTGCGGTGTCTGCGCTGGTCATCCATGCGTTTTCCACCACCATCGGGGCGGCAAGCGTCAGGACAAGCCGGGTCCAGCCGGGACGAAACAGCCCTGCCCGCATCTCGACGATACGGTCCGAAGCCGCGAGCACAGCTTGCGGATCAAGCCCTGCCCAGTCCAGCTCCGAGAAGTCCACCACGACACGCTGCGGATCATCGAGTGTAAAGACCCGCCACGGCACCGCGCGGGACATCTCGATCTCAAGCGCAGCGCCGCGCCATCGATCGGTGATCGTGACCCCTGCGCCCTTCAGCCGCGCCAGCCCGGTCAGCGTTTGAGCAGCGGTGTCCGGCGCGCGTGAAGGGGGGGCGATAGTCACTGCGGCAGAAACATCGGGCAAGCCGCTGGCATACTGCGCTGGCCGGGGTTCCGGCGGCACGGATGTGATCGGCGCCGCCGTCTCCTGCCCGTAGCCTGCCCCTGCCATCAGGGCAGAGAAACACGCCGCCCGCAGGATCGTCCCCGCCCCGCGTTTCGTCCGTCTTGTCATCGTGGTTTGACCTTGTGGTTTGACCTTGCCCGAGCTGTGTTCTGACCGGAGCTTATCAAGCCCCGCCCGGAAGGTCAGCCGCTAATGGATGTGGTTTCAGCTTTCTTCGCGTATAGTGGCGATGATCTGTTCAATCTGCTCCAGCGGCATTTAGCCACGCGCCATGCAGTCCTGCATCACGAAAGCAGGGATTCCGGTGATCTGCAACCGTTGCCCCAACGCCCGGTTCTCGGCCAGAACGGTGTCAAGATTGGGGGTGTTCATCCCATCTGCAATCGCCTGCCCGTCCAGCCCCAGATCGTCGCCCAGCCTGATCAGGCGTTCGGTCGTTACATTGCCCCGCACCGTGATCAGTGCCTCATGCAGCGCGGCGTAAGCCGCTTCCCCAAACTGGCTCTTGGCCGAGATCGCAAAACGCGCCGAAAGCATGCTGGCTTCGCTGAGAATCGGGAATTCCCTCAGGATCAGGCGCACGCCCTTGTCCTTTTCCAGAAGCTCTTGCAGAACGTCATAGGATTTACGGCAGTATCCACATTGGTCGTCGGCTTGACGTTTCTCCAACTCGCCGATGGCCTCCATCAGCAGTTCGGGGTTATCCAGAAGACAGGCGCGGACCTCGTCACGAAAGCCGTTGCGTTCATCATCCGTCATGCTGGTCAGATCAAGCGCGGTGCCCGGCAGGGCCGTGGCCAATGTCAGCGCGGTGGTCATGGCCAGGGTCCGTGTGAATGTCATGTCGTTTGTCCGTTCTTGTTGGGTCGCACCACCTGGGCGCACAAATACTCTGGCAATCGGGCGCGCCATGTAACAGCACTGGCCTGCGACAATATCCGCGACAGCGCAGCATTGACTTTGTTACGCGCCAAGGGCACCCACACGGGCGCGCAGCATGATGAGGACGCCATGAAAAACTCCACCCGCGGCATTGTCGATCCGTTTATTGTCATGGATGTGATGGAAGCCGCCCGCGCCGCCGAGGCATCCGGGCGTGACATCATTCACATGGAGGTGGGCCAGCCCTCGACCCCGGCGCCGGACAAGGCCCGCGCAGCACTGGTGGATGCCATGGGTGGTGACGCGCTGGGGTACACCGTTTCCCTTGGCCTTCCGGCACTTCGGGAAGGCATCGCAAGCCTATATAAAGATTGGTATAATCTTGAGATCGAGCCAGCGCGCGTGGTGGTCACACCCGGCAGTTCGGGCGCGTTCATTCTGGCCTTCACCGCACTGTTTGACGCGGGCGAAAAGGTGGGGTTGGGCGAACCGGGCTACCCGTCCTATCGGCAAATTCTGAAAGCTCTGAACCTGACACCGGTGGGCATTCCGACCCGCGCGGATAACCGCCTGCAACCTGTCCCCTCTGAAATCCCCGGCGATCTGGCCGGGTTGATCACCGCCTCGCCCGCCAACCCGTCAGGCACGATGCTGGATCACGCGGCGCTGGAAGGGTTGATCAGCACCTGCCACGCGCAAGGCACCAGCTTCATTGCTGATGAAATCTATCACGGTCTGCAATACGCAGGCCGTGCCATATCGGCACTGGAAGTGTCGGACGACATCTATGTGATCAACAGTTTCTCGAAATATTTCTCGATGACCGGTTGGCGCGTTGGCTGGATGATCGTGCCCAAGGATCATGTGCGGCTGATCGAGCGGCTGGCCCAGAACATGTTCATCTGTCCGTCGCACGCCAGCCAGATTGCAGCCCTTGGTGCGCTGGATGCGCGGGACGAGTTGGACGCGAACCTTGCCACATACGCCGCCAATCGTCAGATGATGATCGAGGAACTGCCCAAGATCGGCTTTGGCAATTTCGCCCCACCCGATGGCGCGTTCTATATCTATGCCGATGTCAGCGGTCTGACCGACGACAGCCGGGCCCTTGCTGCTGAAATTCTGGACAAGGCCGGGGTCGCCGTGACCCCCGGCATGGATTTCGATCCTGTGCGTGGTCATCAGACCCTGCGGTTTTCTTATGCCCGGTCGACGGATGAGATCCGGGAGGGGCTGACACGGCTGGCTACGTTTATGCAGGGCTTCCCGGCCACGACCTGCTGACCAACATAGACCGAATCAACGCGTTGATAACGCGCGGTAGACGCACATCGCAATTCTCACCGAGAATCCGACTTTCTTCGATTGGTTGACAATGCTGCGGTTTCGAAACGTTTGACGCGCAAGCTCCCCACAAATAGTGAGGTCACAACTGACAAACTGTTGAATATTGACCGATTCTGGCCCGTTTTGTCTTCATTCGGTCATTGTTTTATGCGATTAAGCCGTTGTTCAACAAAGCGTTCTATTTTGAGCGTCTGTGCCACGAAATCTAATACCGTCCAGATGTCTGGACGTTTTGCGAGTAACTGAAAGTCGTTTTCGATGCCAACATTTACACTCAAGTTTTATGACCTCAATCCTTCTGGCGTTATCCCGACCGGAACTGGTTCGACCTTTACGTGGTCAGGTCCGACAGCGGCGGCAGGCACGGCGACGATCACCGACAACGAAAGCGGCATTCAGGGCCAGACACTGGATGATGACAGCAGCGGCGGCGAAAGCGCGTTCGGCAATGCCACGATTGACGGCAATACATCGTCCGGCGTCAACATGGACGCCGAACTGGCCTGGACCGTGCGCGACACGGTGACAGGGCAGGAATTCGAAGTCGTCCAGCTTCAGGTCGAAGGGGGTGATGCCAGTGGCTATTACACTATGTCCGAGATGCCCTTTATTGCCGGGCGCAGCTATGAAATCGTCGATTATGACAGCAACCCCAATGTAACGGCAGGCGATCCTGCCTTCACTTATTCAGAGCAGGTCGATGGTATTCTGACCGGAACCGGTGGTGACGACGTGATTGACGGCACCTTCGTCGACGAAGACGGTGAAGTCGTCGATGGGAACGACAGTGTCAGCACCGGCGGCAATGACGACATCATCTATGGCTACGCTGGCAATGATACCATTTCGTCAGGTGCCGCAAATGACACCGTTTATGGTGGCGCGGGCAATGATACGATTGATGGCGGTGCGGGCAGCGACACTATCTATGGTGATGATGATCCTGCCGAAGCGCCATCGGAGGTGCTGGATTGGAGTGCGCAAGGCGGTGATGGCACGAATCTGAGTGCGGGTTTCACCCAGAACACCGGCGAGATGGATGTAACGGTCAGCTTTTCGAGCGACGGAACCAACAGCCCTGTCTACCGCGTCGAGACAAGCGACACGACCTATGTTGCCTCGGGTGAGGATTTTGACAGCAACTCAAGCCTTTACCTTTATGGTAACGGCGATGGCACGACGTCGACGACGACGATTGACTTCGCAGCCGCCACAGGCGCCGCTTCTTTGGATGACGTCGAAAACGTATCTTTCCGCATCAATGATGTGGATTGGGGGTCAGGCAACCACACCGATGTGGTGACAGTAAACGCGATTGACGCAAACGGCGATCCGGTCACAGTCACGCTGACACCGGGAGGTGGAGACACTGTATCCGGCAACACTGTCACGGCAAATAATGTGGGCGAAAGCCAATCCGATCTGGGTGGCTCGGTTCTGGTCGAGATCGCGGGTCCGGTCAGCGAGATCGAGATCATCTATGGCAACGCTCAATCCGGCACGCAAGCGATCTGGGTCTCGGATGTCCATTTTGACACAATCCCCGATCCATCCCAAGACGGTGACGACACCATCGACGGCGGCGGCGGCGACGATGTTATTTATGGCCAAGGTGGCAATGACTCGCTGACCGGTGGGCTGGGTGCCGACACGCTGGACGGCGGCGCAGGCAGTGACACGCTGAACGTTGCGGCAGGCGATACAGCATCGGGTGGCACCGGCTCGGACACGTTCAATCTGGATGCCGCGACGGCACTGGACGGTTCAGGTCCGACCATCACCATCGACGGCGGCGAAGACGATGATGATAGCGACACGGATACGCTCTATCTGAACCACCTTGTCGACGATTGGGACGACGTGGTTTTTGATCCGGGCAACTCGGAAAACGGGACCGCGACGCTGTCCGACGGCACTACGCTGACCTTCTCAAATATCGAAAGCGTCATTATCTGCTTTACCACGGATACCCTGATCCAGACCGACCGCGGTGAACGCCCCATTCAGGATCTGCGGCCCGGTGACTTGGTTGTGACGCGAGATAACGGCCTGCAACCCATTCGCTGGATGGGTCAGAAAACCGTGTCGGGTAAAGGTAAACTGGCCCCGATCCAGATTGCACAGGGCCGGTTTGGGAACGATAAGCCTTTGCTGGTCTCGCCACAGCACCGTATGGTGTATGCCGGACACGAAGCGACCCTGTTATTTGCAGAACGCGAAGTGCTGGTGCCCGCCAAACACCTGCTGAACGGCAAAAGCGTGGTGGTCAAGCCAACGGATCAAGTGACCTATTTCCACATGATGTTTGACCGGCACGAGGTTGTTTTTGCCAACAAAGCCGCCACTGAAAGTTTTCACCCGGGCCATGAAGGACTGGGTGCCGTCGACGCCGCCGCCCGGGAAGAACTGTTCACCCTGTTCCCCGATCTGCGCGCGGACCCGCGCCACTATGGTAATACTGCCCGGATCGTTCTGCGCGCGTTCGAGGCTCGCGCGTTGCCCCGCGTCGCCTAGGACGGATTGTCCCTCACGGCAAAAGATTTCGGCACCTTGCTTTATTCGTCGACGCGGCTGATACCGTTTTCCGGCGGTAGCGCGCGATTGAAGACAATGCCATTTGCAAACTCGGCATGGCCGCTCTCATCGACAGGTGCCATATCGCCAATCTTTCAGTGATACACCCAAGGGTCCACCTCGTTTGCCCCAACAGGGGCGATGCCGGCGTGATACGAGGCTCTTGAATCTTCTGGATCAGGGGTGGTCCTGCCCGGTTACGAACACCAGAGGTGTCGCCGTGGTTCGCAGCACAAGTCGCCGCCAACACCTTGTGGCTGTTCTGTTGTCCATGGGTTTGTTCGCGCATCCCAATCGAAACATGCAGACCCTTTTGCCCCCTTGGCAGAACATCGGTTCCGCTTGTGCAACACTTACATCGCATTGCAGGGCGGGTCGCCCACCTGATTTCGGTTCGCCAGTCAGAACGCCAACAGCACAAGACCACTAAGATCAACTTCGGGTTTGATCGCATCATGAGACCTGCTTTCCAGACCGCCACCACCGGCGTTACAGCAACAAGAAGGTCAACACCGAACCGCGCGGATCAGGCCACGGATGGCCGCACGGGACGGCGTGCGCCCAACCGAGCGGCCCAATCGCGCGCCGCGTCACCAAAGGCGCGGAACAGGATTTGTGACACGGGATCCTGGGTGGCGTTGTATTCCGGATGCCACTGCACCGAAAGGGTGAAGCCAGGGGCATCCTTGATCATGATGGCTTCCGGTGTGCCATCATCGGCGTGACCCTCTATCACGATGCGCGACCCGGCGGTCTTGATCCCTTGCCCGTGCAATGTGTTGGTGCGCACGCAGGTGGCCCCCAGCAACTGGTGAAACACACCGCCCTCCTGCAAATGAACATCGTGTCTGATGGCGAACTTTTCCTCCAGCGTGCCATCAGGCGGCATTCGGTGGTTCATACGCCCCGGCAGATCGCGAATTTCGGGATAGAGCGTGCCGCCCATGGCAACGTTGACTTCCTGAAACCCACGACAGATGCCAAAGAACGGCTGACCACGATCAACACAGGCCCGGATCAGTGGCAGGGTGATGGCGTCGCGACAGCGATCAAATTCGCCATGCGCCTCGGTTTCATCCTCGCCATATTCGGCGGGGTGGACATTGGGTCGCCCCCCGGTGAACAGGAAGCCATCGCAGGTGTCCAGCAGCTCATCCACCGTCACAAAGCGCGGATCGGAAGGCACGATCAGCGGCAGACAGCCCGAAACCAGCGAAATGGCTTCGGAATTCATCGTTCCGCCCGCATGGGACGGATACTGGTCATTGATCAGATAGGTGTTGCCAATGATACCGATGATGGGCCGTGTCATACCTGCTCCGGGAACTCAGTTCGGTTGCAGAGGATACTGGAACCATAGCAGCGATACAACGGGCGGCGCTACCATTTACCCCTCGGCCACAAGCCCGGCCGCGACAATCCCGGCTTCGCCCGCGGCCATATCGTTTTCCGACGTATCCCCCGTGACGCCAACACCGCCAACGACATCGCCCGCAGCGTTCCGGACCACAAAGCCGCCCGGAACTGGCACCAGTTTACCACTATAGGCAGCATTGGCCGCTGCGATGAAATAGGCTTGCGCCTCGGCACGGTCGCGCTGCGCGGTTCCGCCAATGCCCAGCATGACCGAGCCATGGGCCTTGCCAAACGCCAGTTCGAACCGGCCCACCGGCGCGCCGTCGGAGCGTTCAAAGGCGATCAGATGCCCGCCCGCGTCCACCACCGCGACCGACAGGGGTTTCATCCTGGCCTTGACGCCATGGTCCAGAGCTTCGCGGACAATGATGCGCGCGGCGTCCAGTGTGATCTTGTTCATCTCAATCCTCCTTCCGAGGGTGGCTTACCCCGCCATCTGCGCCTTCTTGGCCAGTCGATGCGCGTGAAGCATGGGTTCAGTATAGCCTGAAGGTTGCGCGCGTCCCTTGAAAACAAGATCGCACGCCGCTTTGAAGGCTTCGCCATCGTACCCCGGTGCCATCGGGTCATAGGACGGATCATCCGCGTTCTGTGCGTCCACCTTCGAGGCCATGGCGCGCATCGCGTCCATCACCTCGGCTTCGGAGACGACCCCGTGATGCAGCCAGTTGGCCAGAGCCTGACTGGAAATCCGGCAGGTCGCGCGGTCTTCCATCAACCCCACATCATGAATGTCCGGCACTTTCGAGCAGCCGATACCGGCGTCCACCCACCGAACCACATAGCCCAGAATGCCTTGGGCGTTGTTCTCGACCTCGTCGCGAATTTCGGCGTCGGACCAGTTCACGCCTTGCGCGACAGGAATGGTCAAAAGTTCGCCCAGAGTGCTGCGCGCACCTTGGGCGGCGATCTCGTCCTGGCGGGCCAGCACATCGACACGGTGGTAATGGGTTGCGTGCAGCGTGGCCGCCGTGGGGCTTGGCACCCAGGCGCAGTTGGCGCCCGCTTCGGGGTGTGCGATCTTCTGCTCCAGCATATCCGCCATCCGGTCCGGCATCGCCCACATGCCCTTGCCGATCTGGGCGCGCCCGCGCAGCCCGCAGGCCAGACCGACATCGACGTTGCGATCTTCATAGGCGCTGATCCAGGCGGCGTCTTTCATATCGCCTTTGCGCACCATCGGCCCTGCTTCCATCGAGGTGTGAATCTCGTCGCCCGTGCGATCAAGGAAACCTGTATTGATGAAGGCCACGCGGTGCTTGGCGGCGCGGATACACTCCTTGAGGTTCGCGCTGGTGCGCCGTTCCTCGTCCATGATCCCCAGCTTGACGGTGTATTGCGGCAGGCCCAGCAAGGCCTCGACACGGGTGAAAATCTCATCCGCAAAAGCGACCTCTTCTGGCCCGTGCATCTTGGGCTTCACCACATAGATCGAGCCTTTGACCGAATTGCCATTATCACGCATCAGGTCATGCATCGCACAAAGCGTGGTGACGACGGCATCCATGATGCCTTCGGGCACTTCCTGTCCGTCTTTGTCCAGAATGGCGGGATTGGTCATCAGGTGGCCGACGTTGCGCACCAGCATCAAGACACGCCCTTTATGGGTTGCTTGCGTGCCATCAGGCGCGGTGTAGTGAATGTCACCCGACAGCTTGCGGGTGATGGTCTTGTCGCCCTTCGTGACCTCTTCGGTCAGCGTGCGGTCCATCAGACCCAGCCAGTTGGAATAGGCCAGCACCTTGTCTTCGGCATCCACGGCGGCCACGCTGTCTTCGCAATCCATGATTGCCGACATGGCGCTTTCCAGACGGATGTCCGAGATGCCCGCGCGGTCCTGCTGACCAACGGGTGTCTCGGCATCCAGTCGAAGCTCGATCATCAAGCCATTGTTTTTAAGATAAATTCGATCCTCGGCATGACCCGCGAATTGCGCCGGATCGGCCAGCGCGGGGGTCAGAGCGCCTTCCTTGACCGATACGGCATCGACATCCGCCCAGCTTCCAGCCGCCAGTTGCACCGCCTGATCCAGGAATGCGCGCCCCCACGCGATCGCGCGCGCGCCATGTTCGGGGTCATAGCCGCCCGGTTTGGGGGTCGTGCCAAGCGCATCGGTGCCATAAAGCGCGTCATACAGGCTACCCCACCGCGCATTCGCCGCGTTCAGGGCAAAGCGGGCATTCATGATCGGCACCACCAGCTGCGGGCCGGGTATCTCGGCAATTTCGGGGTCCACATTGGCAGTTTCAATCTGAAAATCGGGGCCTTCGGGGACAAGATATCCGATTTCGCTCAGAAACGTGCGATAGGCCTCGGCGTCATGCGGCTTGCCAGCACGGGCTTTGTGCCAGTCGTCCACCTGCTGCTGGATCGTTTCGCGCTTTTCCAGAAGGGCGCGGTTCTTTGGGCCAAGCTCGTGAATGATATCGGCAAACCCGCGCCAGAAGTCGTCATAGTTCAGGCCAGTCTTGGCAAGCGCTCGCGTTTCAAGAAAACGCCCCAGCTCGCGATGCACTGATAATCCTTTGCGGTCGATATAGTCGCTCATCCCCTGTCCCTTTGCCCGGCAGTGTCGAATTTACGGTAGACTCTCGCATACAGCCCGAAATCGCAAGCGGGATTTCTTGCCCGAACAGATAAGTAAAACTTAATCGTCAACCGAGCATCGCTCTTGCCTTGCGGCCCCCGTTTGGCACGTCTAACCTGCCGACTTGCACGCGAGCCGAAAGGACTTCTGATGACCGACACCGCCCCCCAGCCCATTTACCTTGCCGACTACACGCCGCCCAATTGGTTGGTCGAAGAGGTGTCGCTGACCTTTGTGCTGGACCCACGGGCGACGCGCGTGCGATCAACGATTCGGTTTACGCCAAATCCGGCAACGACATCACGTGATTTCTTCCTGCATGGTGAGCAGCTTAAGCTGATCCGCGCGGCCATTGACGGGGCCGGGATCACGCCAGAGTTGGTCGATGGCGGGCTGAAAGCAGAGGTGCCCGGCACCGCTTTCACATGGGAGTCCGAGGTTGAAATAAGCCCGGAAACCAACACCGCGCTGGAAGGGCTTTACATGTCGAACGGCATGTATTGCACCCAATGCGAGGCCGAGGGTTTTCGCCGCATCACCTTCTATCCCGACCGCCCCGACGTGATGGCACCATTCAAGGTGCGGATCGAAGGCGACCTGCCGGTGCTTTTGTCCAACGGCAATCCAACCGGATCCGGCGACGGCTGGGCCGAATGGCACGACCCGTGGCCCAAACCCGCGTATCTGTTCGCTTTGGTTGCGGGCGAGTTGATCGCGCGCGAAGACAGTTTCACCACCATGTCGGGCAAAGAGGTGGATCTGAAGCTGTGGGTGCGTCCCGGTGACGAGGGCAAAACGGCCTTTGGGATGGAGGCGCTGAAGGCGTCCATGAAATGGGACGAACAGGTGTATGGCCGTGAATATGATCTGGACATTTTCCAGATTGTTGCGGTGTCCGATTTCAACATGGGCGCGATGGAAAACAAAGGGTTGAACATTTTCAACACCTCGGCCGTGCTGGCCAGTTCCGAGACCTCCACGGACGCGAATTTCGAGCGGATCGAAGCGATCATCGCGCATGAGTATTTCCACAATTGGACCGGCAACCGGATCACCTGCCGCGACTGGTTCCAACTGTCGCTGAAAGAGGGGCTGACCGTGTTCCGCGACCAGCAATTCTCGGGCGACATGCGATCAAAGGCCGTGTGCCGGATCAACGACGTGATCGCCCTGCGCGGGCGGCAGTTCCGCGAAGACAACGGCCCGCTGGCCCACCAGGTGCAGCCTGACAGCTTTGTCGAGATCAACAATTTCTATACCGCGACCATCTATGAAAAGGGCGCAGAGCTGATCGGCATGATGAAAACGCTGGTCGGGGAGGAAGAATACTACAAGGCGCTGGACCTCTATTTTACCCGCCATGATGGTGAGGCCGCCACGATCGAAGACTGGGTGCGCGTTTTTGAGGACAGCACAGGCCGCGATCTGACCCAATTTCGCCGTTGGTATAAACAGGCCGGCACGCCGCGCCTGAAGGTGATGGAGGACTTCAAGGATGGCACCTATACGCTTCATTTTGAACAGGAAACACCACCTACACCCGGGCAGGATAAAAAACAGCCGCAGCACATTCCCATCGCCGTCGGACTGATCGGTCCGAACGGGGACGAGGTGGTGCCGACGCGGGTGCTTGAAATGACCGAGACCAAGCAGAGCTTCACCTTCGACGGGCTGGGGGCCAAGCCCACGCCGTCCATCCTGCGCCATTTCTCGGCCCCGGTGATCGTGCAACGTGACAGTTCACCTGCCGAGCGCGCGTTCCTGTTGGCCCATGACACCGATCCGTTCAACAAATGGGAAGCTGGACGCACCTTGGCCAAGGACGTCTTGATCGCGATGGTGACGGGCGAAGATGCACCGCTGTCCAACTATCTTGAGGCGCTGGCGGTGATGCTCCGCGATGACAGCCTCGACCCCGCCTTCCGCGCGTTGGCGATGGGGTTGCCGGGGCAGGATGATCTGGCCCAAACCCTGTTTGACGCCGGCGTCACCCCGGATCCGCAGAAGATCCATCGCGCCGGCGAAACACTGAAACAGGCGACGGCAGAACATCTGCACGACCTGTTGCCGCGCCTGTCAGCCGAGATGGAGGTGAATGCACCCTTCAAACCCAACGCAGAACAGGCGGGCAAACGGGCTCTGGGGCTGGAGCTTTTGAAGCTGACCAACCGCATGGATGGCGGCGCGGCCGCGCAGGCGCTGTATGACAAAGCGGACAATATGACCCATCGCCTCGGGGCGCTGGGGTGCTTGCTGGATGTCGAAAAGGGCGCAGACGCCCTGGCCGATTTCCGCAGCCGGTTCGACGGGGACGCGTTGGTCATGGACAAGTGGTTCGCGATGCAGGTGGCTCATGCTGCCCCCGAGAAAGCCGCCGACGTAACCGCAAACCTTACCCAAGACCCCGCGTTCAACTGGAAGAACCCCAACCGCTTCCGGGCGGTCTTTGGGGCGCTTGCGATGAACCAGGCGGGGTTCCACCACGTGTCCGGCAAAGCTTATGCGCTGACGGCGGATTGGCTGATCAAGTTGGACCCGGTGAATCATCAGATCGCGGCGCGAATGACAACCGCGTTCGAGACATGGCGGCGTTACGATGCGGACCGGCAGGACATGATCACATCCGCCCTAAGGCGCATTCTGGCAACCGACGGGCTGAGCCGCGACAGTCAGGAAATGGTCAGGCGTATGTTGGGCGACTGACACACGAATAACAGGGGGGGCCGAACGGCCCGCCCTTGCCAATCTGTTTCCAATCAGTCTGATGCCGCAGATCAACTGACCGCGCAGTAGTTCTGGTCCTTGATCCATGCACGCATGGCTTCGCGTTTGGGCTTGGAATGGAACGGACCCCAATCCGCCGCAACGCCGCGCATGCCTTGGGAAACCACATTGTCGCGCGGCACGGTCACAGACATGATACGGACCGCGCAGCTCAGGTTCAGCTCGCCTTTTTTCAGATCCGATCCTGACCGTGCCTCGCAGCCATAACCGCGCGCCGTGGCCGGAAGGATCTGCACAAGTCCATACCATTTGCCGCCACCGCCCACGGCGGTCTGACGCCATGTGCTTTCATAAAACGACAAGGTGGACAGAAGGCCCGTCCAGAAGGCGTTGCGACCGACCTTATCCTGCGTCTCATACGCCGGACACCAGGCTTTGATGTCCTCAGGCACGGTTTCTGACAGGATTGCCCCGTGAGATTCCAGCGCCTTCATCGTGGCATCCGTCCAGGCCGGCGCTTGCGGCTTGTCATCCCATTTCATTGTCAATTCCGACGCGCGCGTCCCGCGCGAACCAAGAATTTCGTTGGCCTGTGCAGTTGGGGCAATCATCATCGCCGCCGCTAGGCCCAAAATCAGTCGTTTCATCGTCCCTCGCTCAGGTCCGGTTGCTGTCTCACTTAATTCATCCCGGCGTCCTAAGGGGGGTGATTGCATTAAGCAACTTTGCAGATGCGGCATCGCAGCAATTGGCAAAGTCTCGCTGATATGTGTTGTTTACAAGGCTGGTATGCGCGCATCAATTTCTACCATCGCCAGAAAATCACCGCTATGCTGCGATGCGGCACAATCTGGGGGTGAAGCTGGGGTGCCGTGGACAGAACGGCCCCACGCGCCTTCGACCCGCCCGCAGCCTCTTGCCCCGCGCCTGCACCTGCCCTAGAAGGCCAGAAGATCACGAAACACGGGAAATGAGCACATGCTGGATCATCTCGCCTATGAACCCCCTGCACCAAAAGTCATCGCCGGGGCCAAAGACGATTGGGAACTGGTTATCGGGATGGAAATCCACGCGCAGGTCAGCTCGAATTCCAAACTGTTTTCCGGTGCATCGACCACATTCGGCGCCGAACCAAACTCGAATGTCGCCTTCGTGGATGCCGCCATGCCCGGCATGTTGCCCGTGATCAATGAATATTGCGTGGAACAAGCGGTGCGCACCGGGCTGGGCCTTAAGGCGGAAATCAACCTGTTTTCCGCATTTGACCGCAAAAACTATTTCTATCCCGATCTGCCGCAAGGCTATCAGATCAGCCAGCTTTATCACCCGATCGTGGGTGAAGGCGAAGTGATCGTCGACATGGCACCCGGCGTTGCGCGCCGCGTGCGGATCGAACGCATTCACCTTGAACAGGACGCCGGCAAATCCGTGCACGACATGGATCCAAACATGTCCTTCGTGGACCTGAACCGCACTGGCGTCGCCCTGATGGAGATCGTCAGCCGCCCCGACATTCGTGGCCCGGAAGAAGCCGCCGCCTATGTTACCAAGCTGCGCCAGATCCTGCGTTATCTGGGCACCTGTGATGGCAACATGCAAAGCGGAAGCATGCGCGCCGATGTGAACGTGTCGGTCTGTCGTCCGGGACAATACGAGAAATACATGGAAACGCAGGATTTCGGACATCTGGGCACGCGCTGCGAGATCAAGAACATGAACTCCATGCGCTTCATTCAGGCCGCCATCGACTTTGAAGCCCGCCGCCAGATCGCCATTCTGGAAGATGGAGGCGAGATCACGCAGGAAACCCGCCTGTATGACGCCGACAAGAACGAGACACGGTCGATGCGGTCCAAGGAAGAAGCACATGACTATCGCTACTTCCCCTGCCCCGACCTGCTGCCGCTGGAGATCGAACAGGGCTGGGTCGATGACATCGCCAAAACTCTGCCTGAGCTACCGGACGAGAAGAAGGCGCGCTTCGTCACCAGCTTCGGCCTGTCCGAATATGACGCCAGCGTTCTGACCGCTGACGCGGAAAGCGCGACGTTCTTTGAAGCCGTCGCCGAAGGGCGCGACGGCAAGCTGGCCGCCAATTGGGTCATCAACGAATTGTTCGGCCGTTTGAAGAAAGAGGATCACGCGATCACCGACAGCCCGGTCGGCCCGGCGCAACTGGGCGCGATCATCGAGCTGATCACCAAGGGCGAGATTTCCGGCAAGATCGCGAAGGACCTGTTTGAGATCGTCTATACCGAAGGCGGCGACCCGGCGGAAATCGTCGAGGCGCGCGGCATGAAACAAGTCACCGACACCGGCGCCATCGAAGCCGCCGTGGACGAGGTGATCGCGGCCAACCCCGCACAGGTCGAAAAGGCCAAACAGAATCCGAAACTGGTCGGGTTCTTCGTCGGGCAGGTGATGAAAGCCACTGGCGGCAAGGCCAACCCGAAAGCGGTGAACGAGATCGTGACCGCGAAATTGGGGCTATAGATCAGCCCCGCCAAGGGCAGCCAGCCTGCCCTCAGGCGGATTTCCGCAAGCCGTTCAATCCTCTTTGGTAGCCCGGGCGCCGATCGTCTAGGGTGCGCCAGCCAGTTTTAAGGGAAACACGCCATGACCCAGTTCGAATACGAAGCCATCCCCGCCCCGCGCAAGGGCAAGAAGGCCCGCGGGATCAAAACCAGCGAAGACCGGTTTGCCAATGCAGTGACCGAACTGCTGAACGACATGGCCGCCGACGGCTGGGAGTATCTGCGCGCCGACACCCTGCCCAGCGAAGAGCGGTCCGGCTTCACCGGGCGCACGACGGTGTACCAGAACATCCTGGTGTTTCGTCGCGCGCTGGTGCTGGACGAAACCGTAGAGGCCGAGATTGCGGAAGCGCAGGGCACACCGGTTCGCCGCGCGCCGTCCATCGCCGCCCCCATCGATGCTGCGGACAGTCACAAGGCGCCGTCCCTGCCATCGGCGGAAGAAGCAAACACAGTCAGCGAACGCGCGCCGGCAATTTCGCGTCAGGAAACCTGATCGGGCGCGGCGGCTCAGCCCGCCACGTCCAGCGCCAGAGCGTGTATCTGCCCCACCAACTCGGGCCCCAGCGCGGCGTGAATCGCCCGGTGACGGGCCAGGCGCGACATCTCGCTGAAAATCGGCGCGCGGATCACGACACGGAAATGGCTTTGCCCACCATCCTGATAGCCTGCGTGCCCCCTGTGACTTTCGCTTTCATCAATGACTTCAAGATGTTGTGGTGAAAACGCCGCGTCCAACGCCTCGGAAATCTGCTCTGCCCTGTTCATTTCCTGCCCTTTTCCTCTTCAATCGTCTTGAAAATGCAGTAAACTCTCGGGTCCGAGTCGGAAAGAGTATTCCCATGCCCAACAACGATCCTTTTGGTTTTGATATGTCGGTTTCGGCCGCCAAGAAAAAGAACCCGCGCGGCAAGCGTGGGATGTCTGGCGCGTTCGAAACCTCGAAACGGGTGTGTGAACACGACGGGTGTCAGGAACAGGGCCAATACCGCGCGCCGCGCTCGCCCGATCATCTGGACGAATTCAAGTGGTTCTGCAAAGACCACGTGCGGGAATATAATCTGAAGTGGAACTTCTTCGAGGGTGCCCCCGAAAATGAAGTCCATGAACAGTTCGAGAAGGATCGGGTGTGGGAGCGCGAAACCAAGCCGTTCGGCTCGAAGGATGAACAACGGGCCTGGGCGCGCCTGGGCGTCGATGACCCGCATCAGGTGCTGGGCGAGAACGCCACGCGCAACCCCGGCAAGTCGATCACAGGCACCCGAAAACTGCCCCCGACCGAACGTCGTGCGGTCGACATTCTGGAGGCCAAGGATCACTGGACCAAGGCCGAGATTCGCAAAGCCTATAAGAAGCTGATCAAGGTGCTGCACCCTGACATGAACGGCGGCGACCGGTCGCAGGAAGAGCAGTTGCAGCAGGTCGTCTGGGCGTGGGATCAGATCAAGGAAAGCCGCAGCTTCAAGTAGGGCACCGCCGAACTAGGTTGCACGAGGGGTAAAGGGGCGTTGCCCCTCTGCGCGTTGCGCATTCACCCCAGGATATTTTGGGCCAGAAGAAACAACGGGAGGTGGTCGAACCAGTTCCGGGATGTTTCTATGGCCAGCGTGTTCTGACGCCGCGAATCTCGGCCACTTCCCCTTGCACCCCTTTCATACATCGGGCATCAAAGTCGGGTTGCGACGCGCGAGGCAGAAGGAACTACGCAGATGGCTGACGGCACACAGGATATGAACGCAAAACCCACCGAAGAAATCTCGGTCCGCGAGGTCTTCGGGATCGACAGCGACATGCATGTCAAAGCGTTCGCGGATCGCAACAGCCGCGTGCCTGAAATTGACTCGACCTACAAGTTTGATCCCGACACGACGTTGGCAATTCTTGCAGGGTTTTCACACAATCGTCGCGTGATGATCCAAGGCTATCACGGCACCGGGAAATCGACCCATATCGAACAGGTTGCCGCCCGTCTGAACTGGCCCGCCGTGCGCGTGAACCTTGACAGTCACATCAGCCGGATCGACCTGATCGGCAAGGATGCGATCAAACTGAGAGACGGGATGCAAGTCACCGAGTTTCAGGAAGGCATCCTGCCCTGGGCGCTGCGCAACCCGACCGCGATTGTGTTCGACGAATATGATGCCGGCCGTGCGGACGTGATGTTCGTCATTCAGCGAGTGTTGGAGCATGACGGTAAGCTGACGCTGCTGGACCAGAACGAGGTGATCACCCCGCACCCGTCCTTCCGGCTGTTTGCGACCGCGAACACCGTGGGTCTGGGCGACACGACCGGTCTGTATCACGGCGTGCAACAGATCAACCAGGCGCAGATGGACCGTTGGTCACTGGTGGCCACGTTGAACTATCTGAGCCATGACGCGGAAACCAACATCGTGCTTGCGAAGAACCCGCTTTTGAACACCGAGAAGGGCCGCAAGACCGTCAGCCAGATGGTGACGGTCGCTGACCTGACCCGCACGGCCTTCATGAACGGCGATCTGTCGACAGTGATGAGCCCCCGCACCGTGATCAACTGGGCGCAAAACGCGCATATTTTCCGTTCGGTCGGCTATGCGTTCCGCCTGTCCTTCCTGAACAAATGTGACGAGCTTGAACGCCAGATCGTGGCCGAGTTCTATCAGCGTTGTTTTGACGAGGAACTGCCGGAGAGCGCCGTGAGCATGAGCTTGGGGTGAGGCGCCTGTTACTCATAGCGTTCTGCCTGTCGGGGTGCCAAACAATTGGGACTCCGCAATCTACGTCAATGCCAAGTGCGATTGCCGCCATCCCATCTGACCAAAACCCACGATGCTTCATTACTCGTGTTGTTGACGGCGACACCGTCAAAATGACCTGTGGCGCGGGCGAAAGATCTGTACGTCTTATGGGATTTGATACACCGGAAACGTTCCAGCCCGGTTGTTTTGCTGAAAGAGCCCTTGGAACCAGGGCGGCGAACTATCTCAGACGGAGACTGCGAGACGCCAATGAAGTTCAGCCCCGCGTTAAAGGACAAGATAAGTACGACCGGACCCTTGTTGCATTGTCATTGGACGGCAAGCCGCTTGATCGCATCATGGTCGAAGCAGGGTTTGCTGTATACTACACTGGTGGCAAACGCATCAATTGGTGTTCCCGTTTAGGACACGTATCATGAAAAAACCCACCGACAACCCTGCTGATCCGTTCAAGAAAGCGCTGGCCGAGGCGACGAAGACGCTTGCAGATGAGCCGGAACTGTCGGTCAGCTTCACGGTGGACCCGTCGGGGGTGACGAAAGACGCGATGCGGCTGCCACAGGTCACGCGGCGGATGACGCGGGACGAGGTGTTGTTGGCACGCGGCACGGCGGATGCATATGCGATGAAGCTGCGCTATCACAACGAGGCGACCCATGCGAAATACGCGCCCGCCAGCGGTATGGCTCGTGAAATCTATGAGGCGATGGAAACCGCCCGTTGCGAGGCGATGGGCGCGCGCGATATGCCGGGCACGGCGGGCAATATCGACGCCAAGATCGAAACCGACGCGATGCGCGCGGGCTTTGACCAGATCACTGCCACTGCTGATGCTCCGCTGGCGACGGCAGCGGGATACCTCATGCGGCACTTGGCGACGGGGCGCGATATGCCCCCTGCTGCGTCCAATGTGATGAACCTGTGGCGCGACTTCATCGAAGGTCAGGCAGGCGATCATCTGGACGATCTGGGTGAAAAACTGAACGATCAGACGGCTTTTGCCCGCTTCGCTCGTCAGATCATCGAAGATCTGGGCTATGGCGATCAGTTGGGCGACGACCCGGACAACGAAGACGACCAGTCCGAGGATGACGCCGAGCCGGACGAGGATCAGGCCGAGGACGACGAACAGAACGAGCAATCCCAAGAGGATGAAGAGGCCGAGGCCGACCCCGAACGCTCGCAAGACGATCAGATGGATCAGTCCGAGGCGCAGGTGTCTTTGGATGACATGGCCGAGGACGAGTTAAGCGACGAGGCGGAGATGCCCGAAGCGGATGCCCCGCTGGAACCACCCTCGCCGCCGCCTGCATCCGATGCGGACCCGAACTACCTTGTCTACAACAACGAACATGATGAAGAGATCATGGCCGAGGATCTGGCCGAACCGGCCGAGTTGGAACGGCTGCGTGCCTATCTGGATCAGCAGTTGGAACCACTCAAGGGCGCGGTCAGCCGGTTGGCCAACAAGTTGCAGCGGCGTCTGCAAGCGCAGCAAAACCGGTCGTGGTTGTTTGATCTGGAAGAGGGCATTCTTGACGCAGGGCGCTTGGCGCGCGTCGTCGCCAACCCCACAACTCCCCTGTCGTTCAAGCAGGAAAAGGACACCGAGTTCCGCGATACCGTGGTCACATTGCTGCTGGACAACTCCGGCTCGATGCGGGGGCGTCCGATTTCCATTGCGGCGATCTGTGCCGACGTCTTGGCGCGCACGCTGGAACGCTGCCAGGTGAAGGTCGAGGTGCTGGGCTTCACAACACGTGCCTGGAAGGGCGGGCTGGCGCGTGAGAAATGGTTGGCCGATGGTCGTCCGCAACAACCCGGTCGTCTGAACGATCTTCGCCACATCATCTACAAGAAGGCCGACGCGCCGATGCGGCGGACGCGTGACAATCTGGGCCTGATGATGAAGGAAGGTCTGCTCAAGGAAAATATCGACGGTGAGGCGCTGGAATGGGCGCATCGTCGGATTACCGCCCGGCCCGAACAACGAAAGATCCTGATGGTGATTTCCGACGGGGCGCCGGTCGACGATTCAACCTTGTCGGTCAACCCCGCGAATTATCTGGAAAAACACCTGCGCGACGTGATCGCCATGGTCGAGAAACGCAAACAGGTCGAACTGTTGGCAATCGGGATCGGCCATGACGTAACGCGGTATTATGACCGCGCTGTCACCATCACCGATGTCGAACAACTGGCCGGCGCAATGACCGAACAGCTTGCGTCGCTGTTTGATTCCGATCCGCGCGCGCGGGCACGTCTGCTGGGCATAAAGAAGGTCAGCTGACCCCCTTTCCACTGGCTGCATTTCACGGCATGTTGCGCGCATTGTCGGCCATCAGGTCGCGCGCGCCCTTTCCTGATCACCCCGGAAATCGGAGAATGTTCATGTTTCAATCGTTTGACACCACCGCTGATCCATCGCATGGGCCAGTTCGGTTGGAGCGTTTGCGCCGTGCGATGGCCATGAAGGGGCTGGACGGTTTCATCATTCCGCGTGCCGACGCCCATCAAGGCGAATATGTCGCCGCCTGCGATGCACGTTTGCGCTGGTTGACGGGCTTCACCGGATCGGCCGGGTTCTGTATTGCGTTGAAAGATCACGCAGCAATTTTCGTGGATGGACGCTATCGCACTCAGGTGCGCGCGCAGGCCGATATGGAGGCGTTTACCCCGGTTCACTGGCCTGAAACTCTGCCCGGACCGTGGCTGAAGGACACGCTGGCGGGCAAGGCCGCTAAGGTCGGATTTGACCCGTGGTTACACACCAAATCTGAGATAGAGACAATCGAGAAAGCGTTGGACGGCACGCGGGTCGCGCTTGTCCCGACCGATAATCTGGTTGATCGGATATGGGATGATCGCCCCCCTGCGCCCAATGGCAAGATCATCGATCAACCTATTGAATTTGCAGGGATGACCAGTGCCGACAAGCGCTCGGAACTGGCCGATGGGCTGTTGTCGGCGGGGCAGAAATCCTGCGTGATGACCCTGTCAGACAGCATCGCATGGATGTTGAATATTCGCGGCGATGACCTGCCCTGCATTCCCGTGGTGCAGGGGTTCGCGATCTTGGGTGACGACGGCTCGGTCGCGTTTTTCACCACCGAGGGGCGCGCGGTCGAGGCGCAATTGGACAAGGATGTTTCGCTGCACCCGGTCAAAGATTTCGCGAGCCACCTGAAAACCCTCGATGGCCCCGTTCGCGTTGACAAGGCGACCGCCCCGCTGGCTGTCTCGCAAATTCTTGACAAGGCAGGCATCGCTGTCGATTGGGGTGGCGATCCGGCGATCTTGCCCAAGGCGCAGAAGAACCCGACAGAGTTGAAAGGCGCGCGCGAGGCGCATTTGCGCGATGCCGCAGCCGTCGTTGAATTCCTTGCCTGGTATGACACCGAGGACAAAACCTCGTTGACCGAGATTGATCTGGTCAAGACACTGGAGGAAAAACGCCGCGCGTCAAACGCGCTGCTGGATATTTCGTTCGAGACGATAGCCGGGGCCGGTCCGAACGGGGCCATCATGCACTACCGTGTGACCGACGAGACCAACCGCCCCCTTGCCCCCGGCGATCTGGTGGTGCTGGACAGCGGCGCGCAGTATCGGGACGGGACCACTGACATCACCCGAACCTTGCGTGTCGGTGATGTAGGAGAAGAGGAAAAGCGCTGTTATACCCGTGTCTTGCAGGGCATGATTGCCTTGTCACGCGTCTATTTCCCCAAGGGGCGGACCGGGCGCGATCTGGACCCGATCGCACGCTATCCGCTGTTTGCAGCGCATCAGGATTTCAACCATGGCACCGGGCACGGCGTAGGTGCCTATCTGTCTGTGCATGAAGGACCGCAACGGTTCAACGCGATCTCGGATGTCGAGCTGTTGCCTGGGATGATCTTGTCGAATGAACCGGGGTATTACCGCGAAGGGGCGTTTGGTATTCGGCTGGAAAACCTGATCGTCGTGGAAAAGGCAACCTGCCCCACGGGTGGTGACGCCGAGCGTGACATGCTGTCGTTCGAGACATTGACCTTCGTCCCTGTCGACCGTCACCTTGTGATCCCCGAGATGTTGTCGGGCGAAGAACGTGCCTGGCTCAACGACTACCACGCGACTTGCGTCGAAAAGCTGACGCCGTGGCTTGATGACGCTACGTTGCGGTGGCTGAAATCGACCTGTGCGCCGATTTGACACGCGACCTTTAGATAATTTCTGATATTGTTCCGCGCGAGGAACCTGCAAATCGAGGATGACCATGGCTGACCAAATCAAGATCCGCCCCGCCGAGGGGAAATGGACCGTTCGTGCAGGTGGGGCGGTGCTGGGCGAAAGCCAATCCGCGCTTGAAGTGATCGAGGGCAATCGTGCCCCGGTGATCTACTTCCCAAAGAGTGACGTGGCGATGGCGTTTCTGGACAAAAGCGACACGATCACCACCTGCCCCTATCGCGGCGAAGCGCGGCATTACTCGATCCAGACGAAATCGACGGTGATCGAGGATGCAGGCTATATGTATGATGCCCCGGTAGAGGGGTTGTCCGAGTTGAAAGACCATCTTGCCTTTTACGCCGACAAAGCAACCATTGCCCGCACCTGACTGTCAGATCGCAGCGGCCTGCTTAGTCCGCCGTCGGGATCGAGACAATGCCCCCACCCACGGCGGCAGCGACTCCTGTTGTGGTCGGCGCTGACGTGGTCAGCCCCCGTGCCACCCGCACAGCAAGATAGGCAAAGGCTTGCGCTTCCAGCATGTCACCATCCAACCCGGTGGTGTCGATATCTTCGACCGGCATGGGCAATCGAGCGCGAAGTTCAGCCATCAACGCCGCATTGCGACGCCCACCACCTGTCACCAACACACGCGCAGGCGGGGTCGGACAATGCTCCATCCCGCGCGCGACAGCGGCTGCGGCGCAGGCAGTCAGCGTGCGCAGGGCGTCGGCGTCCGACAAATCTTCGACCATCGCGGAAAGATCCGGAAAGTCATTTCTGTCCAGTGACTTGGGGGGCATACGGTGGAAATAGCGGTGGCCGAGAAACAGATCGACAACCTGAGTTTTTGTCGCACCCGACAGTGCCAGTCGCCCGCCCTCGTCATGTGATTTGCCACGCCTTTTCTGCATCAGATCATCCATTGGCGCATTGGCGGGGCCCGTGTCAAAGGCAAGACAGGCACCTGCGGCATCGGGTGCGCGACGCGACGGATCGACCCATGTCACATTGCCAACGCCACCCAAATTCAGAAAAACCAAAGGCGCGTCCGCCTTGATGAACCGCGCGCAGGCGTGGTGAAAAAACGGCGCAAGCGGCGCGCCTTCGCCGCCCAGCTTCACGTCGGCACTGCGGAAATCCCACACCACCGGCAGCCCGACGGACTGCGCCAGTGCCTGTCCGTCGCCCGCCTGATGGGTGCCCTGGCCTTGCGGGTCATGGGCGAAGGTTTGGCCGTGAAAGCCCAGAAGCACGGGGGCCGGGTCGTTCTGCATCAGTTCGGTGATAGCAGCCCTGTGAACGGTTTCAACGATATCAGCTGCGGCGGGCACCTCGGGCGCGTCCTGCCATTTGCCCAAAGCGCGTCGCAAGATATTGCGTTCAGCATCGGAATAGGGATGAAACGTGGTTGGACCAAACCTTGTAATCACATCGCCATCGGTCTCGACCAGTGCAGCATCGACCCCATCCAAAGACGTGCCGGACATGCAGCCCATCGCCCAGGCCGGTCCATGCCCCAAACATGCGCGCAACGCGCCCTTGTCGATGGTTTTCAACACGCTCTTTTCCTTTTCCCGCCCCCCGTCTATATGGGGGGTTCAACGATCAGGATGGACCAAAAGAACATGACCTACCACCCAAAATCCGACTTCATGCGTGTGATGATCGAGCGCGGCTTTCTGGCCGACTGCACCGATTATCAGGCGCTGGATGATGCGCTGATTGCGGGGGTTGTTCCGGCCTATATCGGCTATGACGCGACAGCGCAGTCGTTGCATGTGGGTCATTTGATGAACATCATGGTGCTGCGCTGGTTGCAAAAATGCGGCCACAAGCCGATCACCCTGATGGGTGGCGGTACGACCAAGGTGGGCGACCCATCGTTTCGGTCGGACGAACGCCCCCTGCTCGGTCCTGACCAAATCGCGTCCAATATCGCGGGCATGAAGCAGGTATTTGTGAAGTATCTGACCTATGGCGACGGAGAAACCGACGCGATCATGCTGGACAATGCCGAATGGCTGGACGGGCTGAATTACCTCGATTTCCTGCGCGATATCGGGCGTCATTTCTCGGTCAACCGGATGTTGTCGTTTGAAAGCGTGAAGTCGCGTCTGGACCGCGAGCAGAGCCTGTCTTTCCTCGAGTTCAACTACATGATCCTGCAAGCCTATGATTTCCTTGAGCTGAACCGCCGCTATGGCTGTCTGTTGCAGATGGGCGGATCGGACCAGTGGGGCAATATCGTGAACGGGATCGACCTGACCCGCCGGGTGCTGGACCAAGAGATTTACGGTATGACGACGCCGCTTTTGACCACCTCGGACGGGCGGAAGATGGGCAAAAGCCAGGGCGGTGCGATCTGGCTGAATGGTGACATGCTCAGCTCTTACGAATTCTGGCAATTCTGGCGCAACACGACCGATGCGGACACCGGCAAGTTCCTGAAAATCTTCACCGAATTGCCGGTCGATGAATGCGACCGCCTGGGCGCGCTGGAAGGGGCCGAGATCAACGAGGCAAAGATCATCCTGGCCAATGAGGTCACGACCTTGCTGCACGGCGCGGATGCTGCCAAGGCCGCCGAGGCTACGGCGCACGAAGTGTTCGAGAAAGGGGGCGCAGGTGATGATCTGCCGACCCTGACGCTGAGCCCGATCGATTTGGGCGACGGGATGTCGATTGTCCAGTTGTTCGTCAAATCCGGGCTGGCGAAATCCGGCAAGGACGCGAAGCGCCTGATTTCCGAGAACGGGGCCAGAGTGAACGACGAAGCGCTGACAGATCCCGGGCGGATGGTTGTTGCCGGTGATCTGGGCCAACCAATGAAACTGTCGGCGGGCAAGAAACGCCACGCGCTTGTGGTGCTTGAGGGCTGACCCTGCGACGACCTTTGCCTTGTACGTACGGTCTGACGGGATGCGCGCGCGCCTTTCGACGACCTGCGTCCGTGCGCCAAACGATTTCCTGATCTGACGCGAATATGCTATTCTTCCTCCGTTCAGTTCCGGGGGAGGGACGGGATGTCGACGTTCAAAAGGGTAATGGCCCGTTGGGCATGGGCAGCGGCACTTGGTCTGGCGGGGAGTGCCTTCGCCGGGGTCGTCACTGCCCAAGACCGCATCGCCGAGCCGTTCCTGCGCACCTATGCCGCGGCCCGATCAGCGCCCACCATCGCCGAGGAGGGCGGCTGGCGCACGATCCGGGTGGAATACTGGAGCAAGGCAATCTTTTCCTTCACCTTTAATGTCGAAAAGGAAGTCTGCCAGTTCCTGATCTGGCTATCCGATGCCGAGGACGATTTTCCCAACAAGATCATTGATTTCGATTGCGATGGAACGGCAGACAGGATCAAGACCTTCGCGGACAAAGAGTTTCAGAGCCGTCCCCTGACCGATTTCGAAACCCGCGTCTATGCCTATTTCCTGCCCCGTGCCGCCGCGAGCTTCGAGGCGGCAAGCCTGATCAAGTCCTACAACCCGCAACCGAAACTGGCGCTGGTTCCGGACCCGAAGATCATGCAGGAGAACCGGGGGTTGTTGCAGGAAATCGCGGATGCCGCCACAAGCAGTTCCCTGATGGGCAACCCGGAACACTCCAAGACCCTGAAACCGAACGACCGGCTGTTCAAGATCTTCGTCAATAGCGGGGGCAAGGAAGGTGGAGCGACGCTGAGTTTCTTCGCGGAAAAGACATCGGGACGGTCGCTGCGGTCCTGCACCGTTGATTACGAAGATCCGACCAATGACGTGATTTTTTTGGACAAGACCTGTGACAGCATTTTCGAATATGCGTCGGAGAACGGCAAGGGGCGAAAGCTGGCCGTCGCGGGCATGGAGGGCGTGATCAAAGGCGTGTTGCTGGATATCGCGCGGTTTGCGCGCGTGGCCAACGAGTATTTCAGCCTGAACTGAGCGCAGGGGCAGTTTGCCGGCGGGTTGGGTCGGCTTTCGGTGGCGTTCGGTGGCTCACGATGTGAGCCTGAGGGGCGCTGCCCCTTCGGTCCAAATCGTGGATTTGGCCCTACCCCGGGATATTTCGCGCCAGAAGAAGCACTTAAAAAGCCGGGGGGGTGGTCAAGGTGAATTGTCGTTTGCCCAGGTGGCGGCTAGGTTGTGGCAAAACACAGGACCGATGTGCCATGACGCCGTTCAATCCCCATCTTGCCGCCACCGTTCCCCCCCCTGTCATGGACGCACGGCGTTGGGTCGCGGGCAAGGTGTTCAGCGCGGACAAGCCGCTGATCAATGTCAGTCAGGCCGCGCCCGTCGACCCTCCGCCAGACGCGATGCGGCAGGCCATGGCCGACGCCGTCTTGCGACAGACCGATGTGCACCTATACGGCCCGGTGTTGGGATTGCCGGCGCTTCGGTCGGAACTGGCCTTTAACATCACGCGCCATTACGGCGGTCGTGTAGAGGGCGATAATATCGCCATCACCTCGGGTTGCAATCAGGCGTTCTGCGCGGCGATTTCCACGTT
Organism: Aliiroseovarius sp. B-4; assembly: GCF_056857795.1. Classification (NCBI taxonomy): domain Bacteria; kingdom Pseudomonadati; phylum Pseudomonadota; class Alphaproteobacteria; order Rhodobacterales; family Paracoccaceae; genus Aliiroseovarius; species Aliiroseovarius sp. B-4. Next base: position 193,506 of record NZ_JBSXNV010000031.1, on the reverse strand, counting down.
GGCGGCACCGGGGGATGAGATCATCGTGCCGACGCCATGGTATTTCAACCATAAAATGTGGCTTGATATGGCGGGAATCAACGCGGTTCCGCTGGCGACGGGGGGCGATCTGGTGCCCGATGCAGAAGCCGCCGAGACTCGGATCACCGCGCGCACCCGCGCCATCGTTCTGGTCACGCCCAACAATCCGACCGGGGTTGAATATCCGCCATCGGTGATTTCAGCGTTTCGCGATCTGTCCCGTCGCCGCGGGATCGCCCTGATCATCGACGAAACCTATCGCGATTTTCATTCTCAACCCGGCGCGCCGCATGATCTGTTTGTCGATCCCGACTGGGACGATACGGTGATCCACCTTTACAGCTTCTCGAAATCCTATCGGCTGACGGGGCATCGCGTCGGGGCGATTGTGACCGCGCCCAAGCGGTTGGCGGAGGTCGAGAAATTTCTGGACACCGTCACCATCTGCCCTGCGCAGCTTGGCCAACATGCCGCCCTGTGGGGATTGCGCAATCTGGACGATTGGCTTGGGGCGGAGCGTGAAAAGATACTCGCACGGGCCGCCGCGATGCGCGCGGGTTTTGTGCCCCTGACCGAGCAAGGCTGGCGCCTGATGGGCTGCGGTGCTTATTTTGCCTATCTGCACCACCCGTTTGACCTGCCGTCGGACAAACTGGCGCGGGCGTTGGTGGACCAGTGCGCCATCCTTGCCCTGCCCGGCACCATGTTCACACCTGTGGGGGACGCCGACGGGGCAAAGCAGATGCGCGTGGCCTTTGCAAATATCGACGAGGCCGGCATCGCAGAGGTGCAAAAGCGGCTGGCCGCTTTCCGTCCTTGACCGAGTCGCATCAACAGATATTGGCATTCCCGGCTGGCTCACCTAAAACCCTTGCAAACAGGTGGTAAAAGGAACACGCGCATGGCAACCGGCAAGACATCCCGCACTTTCGGCTGGATCCTGATGGGTCTGGTGATGGTGGGGCTCGTGGGGTTTGGCTCGACCAATTTCGGCGGCTCGGTCCGCACGGTTGCTACCGTGGGCGACACCGAAGTGGATGCCAACCGGTATCTGCGCGAGTTGCAATCGGAAATGAATGCCTTTCAGGCTGAAACCGGACAGCGTCTGACCATGGAAATGGCGCGCGGTTTTGGGCTGGATCAGCAAGTGTTGGCGCGTGTCATCGCCACAGCCGCGCTGGAGAATGAAACTGCACGGTTGGGTATTTCGGTCGGCGATGCGCAGTTGCGCGACCGGATCGTCGATATTCCGGCCTTCAAAGGCGTCGATGGAAAGTTTGACCGCGAGGGCTATACATTCGCGTTGGAGCAATCGGGGCTGACCGCGTCCGAGTTCGAAAAAAGTCTGCGCGACGAGGTCAGTCGCCAGATTTTACAAGCCGCAGTGGTCAATGGTGTGGCGACCCAGCCTGTCTATGTGGATATGCTTTATGGATATGCACGCGAGACACGTGATTTTACTTGGGCGACGCTTCCGATGGATCAGCTGACCACCCCGGTGCCGATCCCGACCGAGGACGAGTTGACCGCCTATTACGACGCACGCCCACAGGATTTCACGCTGCCGGAAACCAAGGTTATCACCTATGCATGGATGAACCCGGAAGATGTCATCCCGACAATCACGGTGGACGAAGCGCAAATTCGCGCGCTGTATGACGAGCGTGCTTCTGAATATCTGGTGCCGGAACGCAGGATGGTCGAGCGGTTGGTGTTCGGCACCACCGAGGACGCTCAGGCTGCCGCTGATGCGATCGCAGCGGGTGAAAAAACATTCGAAGACCTTGTGGCCGAACGCAATCTGCAACTGTCCGATATTGATCTTGGCGACCTGCCGAAAGACGAACTCGACGCGGCTGGCGACGCGGTGTTTGCGCTGACCGAGCCAGGCGTAACGGGGCCGCATGACAGCGACTTTGGCCCTGCCCTGTTTCGCATGAACGCAATTCTTGAAGCGCGCGAGACGAGCTATGAGGAGGTGCGCGAAGACCTGCATGGCGAATTGGCCGCAGATGCGGCGCGTCGTCTGATCAGCAACATGGTGACTGAGCTTGACGACCAGATCGCCGGTGGCGCAACGATTGAGGAGATTGCGAAAAGCAACAATATGCGTGTGGGCACGTTGAATTGGACCGCCGGGGACAGCGAAGGCATTGCCGCCTATGACGCCTTCCGCGAGGCTGCTGAGGCGGTCACGACGGAAGATTTTCCCGCGATCACGCTTTTGGAGGATGGCGGCGTCTTTGCGCTGCGACTGGACGCGCTTCAGGCCCCTCGCTTGCAAGAGCAGTCGGAAGTGGCCGAGGCTGTTCGGGCGGGGTGGGAAGCTGAAAAGAAGCTGACACTTTTGGCAGAACAGGCACGTGGGCTTATCCCACAGCTTGAGGGAGGGGAAACTCTGTCCTCGCTCGGCCTGACCGAAGTGATTGAAGAAGGGCAGACGCGCGACGCCTTTGTCGAAGGCACACCTGCGGATTTCATGGCTGTCGTGTTCGAGATGGAACAGGGCGACTGGCGCGTGCTGGAATCGGATGACAGCGTGGTTTTGGTCCGATTGGACGCGGTGCAAGCCGCTGATCAGGATAGCGAAGATGCAAAGGCACTGAAAGCGAGTTTCGCCGCCAGCACAGCGCAGGAAATCGCCTTGGATGTGGAAAACGCCTTTGCCCGCGCCGTTCAGGCCCGCGCCGGGATCGAGTTGAATCGCGCCGTCATCAACGCTGTAAACGCACAGTTCCAGTGACCCGCAAACAAGCGACCGGAAAGGAAACCTGATGGCTCTGACACCCTCGTTTGAGGATTTCGAAGCCGGTTGGAACGCCGGACGGAACCAAGTGCTCTACACCCGTCTGGCGGCCGATCTGGACACGCCGGTCAGCCTGATGTTGAAACTGACCGAGGCGCGGCGGGACAGTTTCATGTTGGAAAGCGTGACCGGAGGTGAAGTCCGGGGGCGGTATTCCATCGTCGGGATGAAGCCGGATCTGATCTGGGAGTGCCGGGGCGATCGCGCGCGGATCAACCGGCAGGCGCGGTTTGACGCCGAGGCGTTTGAGGATATGGCTGGCGACCCGCTGGACGCGTTGCGCGCGGTGTTGGCGGAAAGCCGGGTTGACCTGCCCGCCGACCTGCCCGCCGCATCCGCCGGCCTGTTTGGCTATCTGGGCTATGACATGATCCGACTTGTCGAGCATCTGCCAGACGTGAACCCCGACCCGCTTGGCCTGCCCGATGCGATGATGATGCGTCCGTCGGTGGTGGCCGTGCTGGATGGGGTCAAAGGCGACGTCACGCTTGTGTCGCCTGCCTTTGTGGACAGCGGCCTGTCGGCCAAGGCGGCCTATGCTCAGGCCGCCGAACGGGTGATGGACGCGTTGCGCGATCTGGACCGGGCCGCCCCCGCCGAAACACGCAATCTGGGCGAGGCGCGCGAACTTGGGCCCTTGGTGTCAAATTTCTCTAAGGCCGATTATCTGGCAGCGGTGGAAACAGCCAAGGATTATATCCGCGCCGGTGATATTTTTCAGGTTGTGCCCAGCCAGCGCTGGACACAGAATTTTCCCTTGCCCCCGTTTGCGCTCTATCGCAGCCTGCGCCGCACGAACCCGTCGCCTTTCATGTTCTATTTCAACTTTGGCGGCTTTCAGGTGGTGGGTGCGTCGCCGGAAATTCTGGTGCGCGTCTTTGACCGCGAAGTGACAATCCGCCCGATCGCCGGCACCCGCCCGCGCGGCACCACACCCGAGGAAGACAAGGCCTATGAGGCCGATCTGATGGCCGATCAGAAAGAGCTGGCCGAGCATCTGATGCTCTTGGATCTGGGGCGCAATGATGTGGGGCGTGTGGCCAAGATCGGCACGGTGCGCCCGACCGAAGAGTTCATCATCGAACGCTACAGCCACGTGATGCATATCGTGTCCAACGTGGTGGGCGAATTGCACGAGGATCAGGACGCATTGTCGGCGTTTTTCGCCGGAATGCCCGCCGGGACGGTTTCCGGAGCGCCAAAGGTGCGCGCGATGGAGATCATCGACGAATTGGAGCCGGAAAAGCGCGGCGTCTATGGCGGCGGCGTGGGGTATTTCAGCGCGGGTGGTGACATGGATATGTGTATCGCCTTGCGCACCGCCGTAGTGAAGGATGAGAAGCTCTATATTCAGGCCGGGGGGGGCGTCGTCTATGACAGCGACCCGATGGCGGAGTATGTAGAGACGGTGAACAAATCAAAAGCCATCCGGCGGGCGGCGGAAGATGCCGCGATGTTCACGGGTGGGGGAAACGGGTAAGGGCTGAGGGAAAGGGGCGTTGCCCCTCTGCGCGATGCGCATTCACCCCAGGATATTTGTTGCCAGAAGAAACAACAGCTCAGTTGCCCAGCATCCATGTGCCATCGGGCCAGAAGGCGTGAAAGGCAAAGGCGAACAGCACGTCATGGGGTACATCGCGACCCTGTGAGTCCCGCACGCGAATGGTGCCGACATCGCGGCCTTTGGCAATGCGCGCCGTGTCCAAAGCCGACGCTTGACCAGAGGTCCAGCTGATCGTCAGCCCGGCCTCGTCGATCCGGCCTGCCTTGGACAGGCGCGCCACTGGCCACGCGCGTTCACCAACACGAACGACGCGAGCCAGTGCAGGCACACCGTGAGGGGGGTTTTCGCCTGAAAAGAATGGGTATGGGCGGCTTCGGCTGTCATAGCCTGCATATGGGTTCTGGCCATATGGACGGCTTGCCGCGGGCTGATCCATGACCAATCCATCGGGGTTGCGCTTGGCGAATTCGGCCCAGCTTTCCATCCAGGCCGGAAGCTGTTCCAACTGCGATCCGGTGTGTAGTCCTACGATTCCTTCCCCAATGGCTTGTTGCCACCAGCTTTCGGTCTGGTGGTCATACATCACCATGTCCGAGTTTCTGAGCTTGCCCGTCACGCCGAAAGTCAGGGTCTGGCCCGCCACGCGGCGATCGAACACCAAGCCCGAGTTGCACAAGGGGCAAAAGGTCACGGCCACCGGAACCCCGCCGACGCGGTCATTCACGATCTCGTGCCAGGTCAGGTATCGCAGTGGATAGGCGCGGGGCGCGGCACCCTTCAATTCAAGCGTCAGCACTGGTTCGCGCGCACCCAGGCGCGTTTCGTCCCCGACATTCACGAATTTCGGGTCAGTCAACGCCGGGATGCCGTCGCGACCGGGCCCGCCGGACAGAATCTCGGACCAATCGTCGACATTTGTTCGGGTGAAATCGGTTTTTGGAAACTCGGAGACCCAGTTTTTCGGTTCGGCGCGCAATTCATGCGCCCAAAGACCAAGACTGATGGTGAGCACCGTCAGGATGATACGCATGGGGCCTCTCTTTCATGGGACTGTCCGAAGCTATCCTGACAGAGAAAGATGAGGCCCCATAGCCCCCTTCACAGGGGTTTGAGCGATCGTGCGCTGCGGTCAGTCGACCACGCGCGCTTCGGTGATCACATCGGGCTGGCTGGTGACAGCGCCATTCTGCCCCTCGCCACGTTTGATGGCATGGACCACATCCATGCCTTCGGTCACTTGGCCCACGACCGTATACTTTCCGTCGAGAAAGGGGCCAGGGGCGAACATGATGAAGAACTGACTGTTGGCAGAGTTCGGATTTTGCGACCGGGCCATGCCGACGGTGCCTTCCACGAAAGGAACCTCCGAGAACTCGGCCGGCAGATCGGGATAGCGCGATCCCCCCATCCCGGCACGGCTGGCATCATTGGTATCGACACGGCCAAATTCCACGTCGCCGGTCTGAGCCATGAAACCGTCGATCACCCGGTGAAACACCACATCGTCGTAAGCGCCTTCACGGGCCAGTTGGGCGATCCGTTCAACATGTTTCGGGGCCAGGTCGGGACGCAGCGTGATCACCACTGTGCCCTGTGCCTGCCCTGCGATGGACAGCTCCAGTTTGGGGGCATCACTCAACGCCGACAAATCAACTTCGGCCGGTTCACGTGGCCAGAGGGTATAGATCGCGTAGCCCACGACCATCGTAACGCCGGCGAGGAATGCGATCCAGAAGATCGTCCTGTCACGTTTGCCGTAGTCTTCAGACATCTGCCGCCACCTTGACCGAGATCATAACATCAGGCTCTGCTGGTGGCTCTCCACGGGTGATGGCGTCCACATGTTCCATGCCCGATGTAACGCGGCCATAGACAGTGTATTGTCCGTTCAGGAAATGGTTGTCCTTGAAGTTGATGAAAAACTGGCTGTTGGCCGAATTGGGGTTTTGCGATCTGGCGGCACCCAATGTCCCACGATCATGGGGCAGTTTCGAAAACTCGGCAGGCAGGTCGGGAAGCGACGAGCCGCCAGTGCCCGCACGGCGCAGGGTCATGGGGTCTTTGCCATTGGCCACGTCACCGGTTTGGGCCATGAAGCCTTCGATCACGCGGTGAAAGACAACGCCGTCATATTCGCCGGCACGGGCCAGTTCCTTCATCCGCTCGCTGTGTTTTGGGGCCACATCGGGCAGAAGTTCGATCACCACTGTGCCGCCTTTCAGCTCCATCACGATGGTGTTTTCGGGGTCTTTGTAATCGGCCATCTGGGCCTCCTTCCGGTTCGTCTGTTGGGTCTGCATTCGCGGGCCAACCTATGCCCCCACGGGGCAAGATGAAAGAGGCGACAGGCGCATTTTCATCACCATACCCGTTGACCCCGACCGGCTTTTGATGTGCAACTGCCCCGTAGCTGATGGAGGGACCAATGGCCTGGAAAACACTCGACGATATGGATCTGGACGGCAAGGTTGTGCTGACGCGCGTGGATATCAACGTGCCGGTCGAGGATGGGAAGGTCACGGATGACACCCGCATCCAACGTATCCTGCCGACGATACGCGATATTCTGGACGCTGGCGGCAAACCGGTCCTGCTGGCGCATTTCGGACGTCCCAAAGGTCAACGCGTGCCGGAAATGTCTTTGTCCGTGGTGCAACCGGCGCTGGAGGCTGCTTTGGGCAGCCCGGTCAAATTCGCCGAGGACTGCATCGGTGGCCCGGCCAAAAAGGCCGTCGCGGCGTTGCAGAGCGGCGAGGTTCTGTTGCTTGAGAATACGCGATTCCATGAGGGCGAAACCAAGAATGACGGTCTTTTCGCGGCATCACTGGCTGCACTTGGGAATGTCTATTGCAACGACGCGTTCTCGGCAGCGCACCGGGCGCACGCCTCGACCGAGGCATTGGCCCATTTGCTACCGTCTTGTGCAGGCCGGCTGATGCAGGCCGAATTGTCGGCGCTTGAATCCGCTTTGGGCGATCCCGAACGCCCACTGGTCGCAGTTGTTGGTGGGGCCAAAGTTTCCACGAAACTCGACCTGTTGGGCAATCTGGTGGGCAAGGTGAACCAATTGATCATCGGGGGGGGCATGGCCAACACGTTCCTTGCCGCGCAAGGGATTGATGTGGGCAAATCGTTGGCAGAACATGACATGGCCGATACCGCACGCGACATTCTTGCAAAAGCCGAGGATGAAGGCTGCGAAATCATCCTGCCTTCGGATGTTGTCGTGGCCCGTGAATTTGCGGCGGGTGCGGCAAATGAAACGGTTGCCGCGGATGCCTGCCCGCAGGATGCGATGATTCTTGACGCGGGGCCGGACACAGTGGCCCGCATCGCCGAAGTGTTTGACGCCGCAAAAACGCTGATCTGGAACGGCCCGCTTGGCGCGTTCGAGATCGAACCGTTTGATGCCGCCACCAATGCGGCCGCCAAGAAAGCCGCCGAACTATCGGCTGCGGGGCATCTTGTATCAGTCGCAGGAGGCGGCGACACGGTCGCCGCGCTGAACAAAGCCGATGCCGCCAAGGATTTCACCTATATCTCGACCGCAGGCGGTGCATTTCTGGAGTGGATGGAAGGCAAAGAGCTTCCTGGCGTGGCGGCTCTTTCCGAATAAACCGCTGAATTAACTTAGTTTTGAACCCCGCGCCACCACTGGCGGCGGGGTTTTCTTTTGCCTGATTTCTTGGCTTGACTATATCCTGAGTGTTTTAGTAGGTTATGGATATCAGCCAGTTGCCAGCGCGACCAGCCGGAGAACTGCGAGCGACAAATGCTCATCCGACAGGAGCGCAACAATGACCACCCCTTTCGAAGGCCCGCAACTGGCTCGAACCGACATTCCAACCCCGCTGCCCATCCTGCCAGGCCTGCGATCGCTGGCCACTTGGATCGAAGCCTGCCTTGAAGGAGACCACAGATGACCGCCCCCCTGCCCGCCTCGGCTTTTGACACGGCAAGCCAGACCACGCCGCCCACGCACGACGCATTGGACCTGACCGGATATGGCAAGAAGGCTCAAATCGTGCTGAACAACATGGTCTATACCCTGACGATCACGCGTGCGGGCAAGTTGATTTTGACGAAATAACCTGTGCAATGGCGCGTGCCTGGCTGCGATCCCGCGCGCCTCATTCCCTGCGCGCCAAAGCTGGGGGCAAGGCCCACGACCGTCTCATTCCGCCTTGCCCCCAACCTGATCTGACCGCCGCAATGTGAATTCTTCTTGTCTTCGTTAGCGCCAGCACAATTGCATGGTCCGGGCCAGTCCCCTAGAACAGGGGATACTCACCGGATTGAGACAGGACCGACATGCCAAACCAAGCACAAATGAATAAGATCAAAGCCAGACAGGGCTTTATTGCAGCACTTGACCAGTCGGGCGGCTCGACGCCGAAGGCTTTGCGCCTTTATGGCATCGAGGAAGATGCCTACTCCAGCGAGGCCGAGATGTTTGACCTGATCCACGCCATGCGCACACGTATCGCGCAGGCTCCGGCTTTCTCCGGTGACAAGGTGATTGGCGCGATCCTGTTTGAAATGACAATGGACCGCGAGATCGCAGGGAAACCCACCGCAACCTATATGTGGGAAGAGCGCGGCGTGGTGCCCTTCCTGAAGGTCGACAAGGGGCTGGCTGACGAAGAAAACGGCGTGCAACTGATGAAACCGATGCCCGATCTGGATGCGCTTTGCGCGCGCGCCGTGAAGGCGGGCGTGTTCGGCACCAAGATGCGCTCGGTCATCAATGCGGCCAACGCCGATGGCATCAGGGCCAATGTCGCGCAGCAATTCGACGTCGCAAAACAAATCATGACCCACGGTCTGGTGCCGATCATCGAGCCCGAGATCAACATCTCGATCTCGGACAAGGCGGCAGCGGAGGATCTGTTGCTGACCGAGTTGAAATCGCAACTCGATGCGCTTTCAGATGATCAAACTGTGATGCTGAAGCTGACCCTGCCCGAGACGCCGAACCAATACAGATCACTTGTGGATCACCCGCGCATTGCTGCCGTCGTGGCCCTGTCGGGCGGTTACAGCCGGGCCGAAGCCAATGCGCGGCTGAGCCAGAACACCGGTATGATCGCCAGTTTCTCACGCGCCCTGACCGAAGGACTGTCGGTCCAACAATCAGACGCAGAGTTCAACGCGACCATCGCGGACACGATCGACAGCATCTATCAGGCCTCGATCGCGGGCTGATCCAGCGACAAGTCTTGCATTGCGCCCGTGGCTCACGCTGCGGGCGTTTGCGTTTGAAATCCACCAGACCAGGTGCCGCCCGACCGCGTTCTGCTTTTTCCGTAAAACCCTGCATACGCGTTTGGGAAGTGTAAGAGTAAGTGAACCGGTGAAAAGGCGCGTTCCATGGCCAGCACCCTTCTTGGCGGTGTCTCGATCAACGAGGTTCAAATTGATCGCGGGAGAGCCGGCCTTCAAAGCCGCTTTTGATCTCGCGTCAGCATCGCATTCTGTTTGAGGGAAAGATCGCCCAACGCATGTTCGGCACAAGTCAGATACTGGCCGCCGCAAAAGACCTTGCGGGATGCGAGGGCATCAGGGTGCTTCGCCCGGACACCGGCTTTTGCTATCTCCACGTTCTGTTGGATGATCACCAAATCCTGAACGCAAACCGTATCGCAGCCGAAAGCCTGTATCTGGGATCGGACGCCATGACGACCCTGCCCTTGCCCAAAAAAACCGCACGGTGATTCGATTTGGGATTCACAACACGAATCACCTGTGTCATAGTGCCTTTGCACCGTCCGAAAAGAGACGGGCAAGAGGCAGTACATACAGACAGGAAGCCTATGGGCGCACCTCGTGCACAAGCTGGTTTTGGTGGGGCGATCTACTTCATAGTGATCGTGGGTCTTGGCCTTTACTTCACCTTTGCCAGTGTGCAGGGCGACTTTGGACTGTTCCGTCGCGTGCAAATCGAGGCTGAGACGCAAGCGCTTGTCAAAGAGCGTGATGTGCTCTCGGCCGAGATTGCTGCCCTGTCCAACAAGACACATCGTTTGTCCGACGACTATCTGGATCTGGATTTGCTGGACGAGCAGGCCCGGTCGGTGCTGGGTATGGTGCGCGGGGACGAGGTTGTTCTGCGCTGAACGTCGTTAACCGGAATGGCAATCACTGTCGATCTTTCAACTCCACTATTGGAAAGCTGAACGGGTTTGCGGCCATGCGCGTGGTGCAAGGCTGCCATCCTGTCGCAACGTCAAGTTTTTGTCGACCGGAAAGCGCAGTTTCTGTATAAGATAGTTTAATACTAAACTACCGCCCATGCACCAGTTGACGCCAAGAGGAGGACGCCAAATGGCAGCCCGCAAAAGCGCCCAGAAAAAACCTGCAAAATCAAATACATCTAAAGAAGATCTTCTGAATCACTATCGCGAGATGCTGCTGATCCGTCGATTCGAGGAAAAAGCCGGCCAGTTATACGGCATGGGTCTGATTGGCGGGTTCTGTCACTTGTATATTGGTCAGGAAGCCGTTGTCGTCGGTTTGGAAGCGGCCGCGAAGGAAGGCGACAAGCGTCTGACCTCCTATCGCGACCACGGCCACATGCTGGCCTGCGGGATGGACCCCAAGGGCGTGATGGCCGAGCTGACAGGCCGCGAAGGTGGCTATTCCAAGGGCAAGGGCGGGTCGATGCACATGTTTTCGACCGAAAAGCACTTCTATGGCGGCCACGGCATTGTGGGGGCGCAAGTGCCGATTGGCACAGGCCTGGCCTTTGCTGACAAATACATGGAAAACGGCGGTGTGACCTTCACCTATTTCGGCGATGGGGCAGCCAACCAGGGGCAGGTTTACGAAAGCTTCAACATGGCGTCGCTGTGGCAGTTGCCTGTGGTCTATGTTGTTGAAAACAACCAATATGCCATGGGCACGTCGATGCAGCGGTCCAGTTCGACCCCTGACATCTATAAACGCGGTGAAGCGTTCGGCATCCCTGGTGAAGCGGTCGATGGGATGGACGTGCTGGCGGTGAAAGAGGCCGGACTGCGCGCCACCGAACACTGCCGCTCTGGCAATGGTCCCTATATCCTTGAGATGAAGACCTACCGCTATCGCGGCCACTCGATGTCTGACCCGGCCAAGTATCGCACCCGCGAAGAAGTGCAGAAAATCCGAGAAGAACGCGATGCGATCGAACATGTTCGCGAATTGCTTTTGCAGGGCAAACACGCATCCGAGGACGAGTTGAAGGCGATCGACAAGGAGATCAAGAACATCGTCAACGAATCCGCCGAGTTCGCCAAGAACAGCCCGGAACCCGCTCTGGAAGAGCTGTGGACCGACATTTACGCCTGACCCGGACAGAGGAGAGAAAAGAATGGCCACTGAAGTATTGATGCCCGCCCTGTCCCCCACGATGGAAGAGGGAACATTGGCAAAATGGCTCGTAAAAGAGGGGGATGAGGTCGCATCGGGTGACATCATCGCCGAGATTGAAACCGACAAGGCCACGATGGAATTCGAAGCCGTGGACGAAGGCATCATCGGCAAGATCCTTGTCGAAGAAGGCACCGAGGGCGTGAAAGTGAACACCCCGATCGCCGTCCTGATCGAAGAGGGTGAAAGCGCGGATGACATTGCCGCCCCTGCTGCGGATGATGACGCGACGGACGGCGCTCCGAAAGAGACGAGCGCTTCTGACCATGACAAGGCTGCCGCGCAGCCGATCAAGCGAAGTGCGCCACCCGAAACGGACATTCCCGAAGGCACGGAAATGCGCGCGACCACCGTGCGCGAAGCGTTGCGTGACGCGATGGCCGAGGAAATGCGCGCGGACGACACCGTGTTCCTGATGGGCGAAGAAGTGGCCGAGTATCAGGGGGCTTACAAGATCAGCCAGGGCCTGTTGGACGAGTTCGGTGCCAAGCGCGTGATTGACACCCCGATCACCGAGCATGGCTTTACCGGGCTTGCGACTGGCGCTGCGATGGGTGGGTTGAAACCGATTGTCGAATTCATGACTTTCAACTTCGCCATGCAGGCCATCGACCACATCATCAATACAGCCGCGAAAACGCGTTATATGTCGGGTGGACAGATGTCTTGCCCGATCGTGTTCCGTGGCGCCAACGGGGCCGCCGCCCGTGTGGCCGCCCAGCACAGCCAGGATTACGCCGCATGGTATGCACAGATTCCCGGCCTGCATGTGGCGATGCCCTATTCGGCAGCGGACGCCAAGGGGCTTCTGAAATCCGCGATCCGTGATGAAAACCCGGTGGTCTTCCTGGAGAACGAACTGCTCTATGGGCAGAGCTTTGACGTGCCGATGATGGATGACTACACCGTGCCCTTCGGCAAGGCACGGATCTGGCGCGAGGGCGATGACGTGACCATTGTCAGCTTCGGCATCGGCATGAAATACGCACTCGAAGCCGCAGACGCGCTGGCCGAAGACGGCATCTCTGCCGAGGTGATCGACCTGCGCACGCTGCGTCCGCTGGACTATGACACGGTGCTTACCTCGGTCATGAAAACCAACCGTTGCATCACGGTGGAAGAAGGCTGGCCGGTCTGCTCGATCGGCAACCACCTGTCGGCAACCATCATGGAACGCGCGTTCGATTATCTGGATGCGCCCGTGATCAACCTGACCGGCAAGGACGTGCCCATGCCCTATGCCGCCAACCTTGAAAAGCTCGCGCTTGTGACCACGAAAGAGGTCATTGATGCCGCCAAAGCCGTAACCTATCGTTAAGGAGACACTGTCATGGCAACCGAAATTCTGATGCCCGCCCTGTCCCCCACGATGGAGGAAGGCACCCTGGCCAAATGGCTGGTCAAGGAGGGCGACGAGGTCGCGTCGGGCGATCTTCTGGCCGAGATTGAAACCGACAAGGCGACGATGGAGTTCGAAGCCGTTGATGAAGGCATCATCGGCAAGATCCTTGTGGCAGAAGGGACCGAAGGCGTGAAGGTGAACACTGCCATCGCGATCCTTGTTGAAGACGGTGAAGAGGTCGGCGATGTCGCCGAAAGCACACCTGCGGCATCGAAGGCGACCGAGGCTGAAGCCACCCCGGTGAAGGAGGAAGCATCGGCACCTGCCGCTGCGACTCCCGCCGTCCCTGCCCCGCAAGCCGCTGATGGAACACGCATCTTTGCCTCACCTTTGGCACGACGGATCGCGGCGGACAAGGGGTTGGACCTGACGCAGATCAAAGGCTCCGGTCCCAAGGGACGGATCATCAAGGCTGATGTTGAGGTCGCGACCGCCGCGCCGAAAGTCGCCACTGCTCCTGCAAGTGCACCCGCCGCGGCAGCTCCCGCCCCGTCCGTGTCGTCGGATACTGTGGTCGCAATGTATGAAGGCCGCGAATTTGAAGAGGTCAAGCTGGACGGGATGCGCAAAATCATCGCCACCCGCCTGACGGAAGCCAAACAGACCATCCCGCACTTCTATCTGCGGCGCGATATCCAGTTGGATGCGCTGCTGGCTTTCCGCAGTCAGTTGAACAAGCAGTTGGAAGCGCGTGGCGTGAAGCTGTCTGTCAATGATTTCATCATCAAGGCCTGCGCGATAGCGCTGCAACAGGTCCCAGACGCGAACGCAGTTTGGGCCGGTGATCGGGTTCTGAAGATGAAAGCTTCGGACGTGGCGGTTGCCGTCGCGATCGAAGGCGGCCTGTTCACGCCTGTGCTGCAAGATGCGGAACAGCGATCCCTGTCAAGCCTGTCGAGCCAGATGAAAGACCTGGCTGCCCGTGCGCGCGACCGTAAACTTGCGCCGCATGAGTATCAAGGCGGCAGCTTCGCCATCTCGAACCTTGGGATGTTTGGCACCGACAATTTCGACGCCGTGATCAACCCCCCGCATGGCGCGATCCTTGCGGTAGGAGCCGGTGTCAAAAAGCCTGTCGTGAATTCTGAAGGAGCGCTTGATGTGGCGACCGTGATGTCGGTCACGTTGAGCGTTGACCACCGGGTCATTGACGGGGCGCTTGGGGCAGAGCTTCTGAACGCCATCAAGGATAACCTTGAAAATCCGATATCAATGTTGGCCTGACAAGTATTCGGAAAAAGGCATCTATTGACATGGCTCAAGGCGAACCCCACCGCCTTGGGCCATTTGCTTTTCCAGCGCTTTGGAAAAATTGGGAGACGCAATTGGATTTCAGAACTTTGCTCGACGACACATCGGCCAATACGGACAACTTCCGCGCCAGTCAGCCGGATGCGGCCAAGGGGTTCGTCGGGATGCATCGCGCTGCGATGGGAAACGGCGCGCTATCAACAAAAGATAAGGAGTTGCAATGCATCGCCATCGGCATTGCCAAGCAGTGTAATGACTGCATCGGCTTTCACGTCCGCGCGGCCATCAAGGCAGGTGCCACCCGCGATGAGATCGCGGAAACCGTATCGGTTGCCATCATGATGGGGGGTGGTCCGGGCTACATGTATGGTGCGCGCGCATTGCAGGCATATGATCAGTTGTCACAATAAGACGAACTGCAAAGCAAAAGGGCGGCGCAATCGCGTCGCCCTTGTCATATCGGGGTATACTACCCAGCTTTTGCGGGTCGGTTAACCGGCAACGGCGACCAGAAAAAGGGTCGAAAACCCTACCACTGCCGCAAACCAAATCTGTTTCATCTCGGATCTCCGATCATTGTCCACGGCTCCGTATAGATGAAGTCGGCAGATCAAAACATTGATTTATCGCAAACTTGCGGATTTCCGCCGATTGTCACTGAATCAGTCGCTGATCCATGTTGATCGACGGGCAATCACAGCCAGCCTCGCCCACGATCCGGGCCGGAACGCCTGCAACGGTCTTGTGGCTTGGCACGTCTTCCAACACGACCGATCCAGCGGCGATGCGCGAGCAGGTGCCGACTTTGATATTGCCGAGCACCTTCGCGCCCGCGCCGATCAGCACACCATCCGCGATCTTGGGGTGACGATCTTCGTCTTCCTTGCCAGTGCCGCCCAGCGTCACGGAATGCAGCATCGACACGTTGTCCCCCACGACGGCGGTTTCACCGATCACGATGGAATGGGCGTGATCAATCATGATCCCGCGTCCGATCCGCGCGCCGGGATGGATGTCGATGCCATACACTTCGGAGCAGCGCATCTGGATAAAATACGCCAGATCCTTACGCCCCTGTTTCCACAGGTAGTGGCCGACACGATAGGCCTGCATCGCTTGGAAGCCCTTGAAATAAAGCACCGGCTGCAACATGCGATGGCAGGCCGGGTCACGATCAAGCACGGCGGTGATGTCAGCGCGCGCGGCTTCAGCCAGATCCGGGCAATCGGCATAGGCTTCGTCTGCGATCTCGCGCAAAAGCACCATGCTCATCTCATTCGAGTTGAGTTTGGCGGCAAACCGATAGGACAACGCCTTCTCCAGCGTGCGGTGATGCAGCACACAGGCATGGATCAGCCCGCCCATCAGCGGCTCGTCCGCGACCGCCTGACGGGCTTCGCTGGTAATCCGGTCCCAGACAGGTTCGATTTCGGTGACGATTGCGCGCTTCTCTGCCATGGTCTTTCCTCGTGTTGAAGCCATTCCCTACACCAGATAGAGTCAGAGTTCAAAATGCAAACCCATGATATCACAGATATCTGACATGAATGAAAACCAGATCACTGCCTATCGCGCACAGTTGACCGAGGCGCTGCGCGCGCTCGATCGCAGCGATGCACGTGGGGCGTCGGGACAAAAGACGGTCGAGTTGGATCAACAAGCGGTGGGACGGCTCAGCCGAATGGATGCTTTGCAAAATCAAGCCATGGCCAGGGCGACGGGTGCGCGCCGTGCCGCCCAGCGCACACGCATTCACGCCGCGCTTGCCCGTCTGGACGCGAGCGAGTTCGGATATTGCGAAGATTGCGGGGAGGATATTCCAATTGGTCGGCTTGATCTGGACCCTTGCGTGACGAAATGCATCAATTGCGCGAGCGGGTAGGCCTGGAACGTCGGTCATTTCGGGCTTTCAGCGCGGCAAACACAGTCAACATGCAGTCGACATAGTCGGGGTCGTTAAGGAACGGCTCAGCCGCGCGCGGCAAGCACATCGCGACCGATCCAAGGCTGCCATTGCCCCATGAGGGGTGCGCGTGGCCCAATGCCCGCCGGTATCTGTCAGCCGCCTCGGCGCGATGCAGCATTTCCAGCATGGCACCGGGGCGCTTGCGGGCCGGAAGCACAAGAAGCGCGCATCCGGCCGCTGCGATATCTCCGGGCAGAACGGGACGCATGGGTTACAGCGCCACATCCAGCCGGGCATAGGGTCCGGGGCCAAACCGATCCGAGATTTGCGCCACCTCGACCATATAGGCACCGCCGACCAAGTCAGCACTTCGCATCATGGCGTCGTAGCTCCATTCCGGCATTGCCAGTTCCACTTCGCGTTTGACTGACCCGCCGTCGATCACACGCAGGCGATAGCGCTCGACCGCCTCGCCCAACGGCACGTCACCCTCGCCCCAAGTGTCACCGTCAATCCGGCTGCGTCTGATCCAGCGGATCACGTGGTCGCCTGACGACAGGTCGGCAGACAGATGCACCGGGGCATATGGGCGCAGACCTATCCCCTTGAAGGCATGGATCTGATGCAGGAATGACGGGTCAGACAGCGGCTTGCGCGCCGGGCCAATCCGGTAATGCCGGTTCAACCCACGCGCCGAGGACGCCAGTCGAACCTGCGACTGATGGCCGCCCAACAGCACGAAATAGCTGCCCACCGGCCATGTCTGCGGTGCAGTCGCATCGGTGCCCGCCTGTCCCCGCAACCGCATGGTCAGATCATAAGTGCGTTCATCCACCAACGCGGCACCGGCAAACTGAAACACCTCCCAATTGTCCGGGCTGCCGTCGCCAATGACCGCAACGTTGGCACCGTTCAGCATGTCATCAACAGAGCAGGAAGCCAAAGTGCCGTCAGTCAGCGTAATCCGCAAGGCCGGACCCCGGTCAATCACACCTGACGGCGCGCGTTCCAGATCCGTCCGTGTCACTCCGACGATCGATGGGTCGGTGATCATGCGATTGACAGCATAGCCGTTATCCGTGACCGAGCTGTAGAGCGCCACGCGCCCCGGCCAAGGTTTGGCCGCAACAGCAATACGCGGTTGGTGCGGCACCTCGTCCCCGGTCAGGAACGGCAAATCCATGAACAGCGGAAACACAGGTGCGGGTGGGATGTAGGGCTTCACCGCAGGGGCGGGTTCGACACTGTCCGAGGGTTGAAACAATCCTGGCTCAACGCGTACGGCACGCAACGTCTGAACCTCTGTGTGATCCACGTAGTCAATCCGGTATTGTTCGGTGCCCGCATCCGTCGTCAGTTCAATGACATCGCCCGCCCCTTTCGACAGCTCCGACGGCGGCAGCGCAAATGTCGCCTTGTCACGTGCCACGCGGGCCTCGGATAGCCAACGTTCGACGATTGCACGCGCCTCCACACGGGTCAGGATCAGGGGGATTTCGGATGCGGCAACCGTGCGGCTGCTTTCATCCGGGAAAGTCGCTTCGACCGACCGTACGTCATAATCCCCTGCCCCCTCGACATAGGTCAACCTGACGCGCCCCGCAATCTCGGCTTCCGGGTCACGCACGCGTTCCAGCGTGGTATCGCGATCAGGCGACAGCGCCATCTTGTCAGGATCAAGCCTGTGATCTGACCGCCCGGTACGTGTCTTGAAGATAAGCACGCCTTCGCGTTCCGTCACCTCGAACCCATAGGCGAGCATCAGGGGCTGCAATGCAGCGCGCGCGCCACCGATCTGATCGACGATATAGCCGCGCACGAGACCATAGAGCTTCGAGACATCGTATCGCGCGACACCCGACCGCTCGCAGATCTCAGCCACGACAGATGCCAGCGAACGCGCCGACACCCGCCCGTTCAGCCAATGGCCGCGATCATAATTCGCCCCGTCGCTCCACAACCCCTTGCGGTTGGGAAACTGCGGAAAGGGTCGTGCATCCCACGCCCAGACATGCGCGCGGGACATGTCCAGCATTTGCACGCCGGTCGCGCTGTGGGTCGGGTTGTTGTCAACTCGCCCCCAATAGTCGTAGATCGCCCGCAGGTATTGCGCCTGGATCAGATCGTCCCGCCGCCCGTTCGAATAGCGCGGCCTGGAGCTTTCCGAGCTTTTGGGGTCCAGGAACTTGTTGGGCTGGTTGGTGCCTTTGTCGATGGCCGCACAGCCAAGCTCGGTGAACCAGAAGGGCTTCGATCCCGGCAACCAACCGGTCGGATCACTGTCGCGCACGCCGGCGACACGGTTGTGATGCGACCGCTCCCACCAATTGCGCAGGTCCTTGTAGCGATAAACCCACGGCTCTCCATGTGCGCCATCGGTGATCGGGGTGCGGATCTGGAGCGTCCGGGCATCGGGTGTCTTGTAATACCAATCATACCCCTCGCCACCCTCGATGTTGGATTGAAGATAGTCGAGATCATATATTGATCCGTGATGTGCATCAGCATGGTCAAACCCATCGCGCCAATCAGACAGCGGCATATAGTTGTCGATGCCGATGAAGTCGATCTGCGGGTGACTCCAAAGCGGGTCGAGGTGGTAAAACACGTCGCCAGACCCATCTTGAGGGTGATAGCCGAAATACTCTGACCAGTCGGCAGCATAGGAAATCTTGGTCTCGGCCCCCAGGATCGCCCGCACATCCTGCGCCAGCGCAATCAACTGTTCGACCACCGGAAAGCTGTTGCCTGGGCCGCGAATTTGGGTCAGCGCGCGCAGCTCCGATCCGATCAGGAAGGCATCTACGCCGCCCGCAGCCGCACATAAATGGGCGTAATGCAGGATAAAGCGGCGATAGGAAAAGCCAGCCGGGCCTGAATAGCTGACCCCGTTGCCCGTCACCGAGAAATCACCTGGCTGGGCGTTGCCAAAGAACGCGGCCACCTGCGCCACCGCCCCGGCAGTGCCGTCAGGCGAGGCCACATGGCCCGGCGCATAGGATGTCGTGATCCGCCCGCGCCACGGCAGCACCGGTTGCCCCAGATTGCCGGTCCAGGGGTCGGGCAGCGCGTTTCCCTTCATCTGCTCCATCAGGATAAACGGATAGAAGGTCGCTTTGCGCCCGTTGGACGACGCCAGCGCAATCGCTTCCATCACAGCGCGATCAGACGGGGTGCCGCCGTAAACGGGGCGACCTTCGTCATCCTTCGGCACCAGTCCGGCTTGCCCGCGGCTCACACCCGAGACGCTCCACGCCATGCTGTCGCCATCTACAGCATTCTGCTCAACGCGTGGTCGTATCCCGCAATTTCCGCATCGCAGATCGTCACCAAACCACGACACTACCAAGGCCGTGTTGAGACAGTTGGGCATTTCCTGCTGCATCATACGATAGGACGTCTTGAAATCGGTCCATCCTGACGGCGTGTTCATGTTGGATCCGTCAACCGCTCCTGGCGCGCTTTTGTAAAACACAGGCGTTGTGGCCAAAGAGTATTCGCCCGTGCCGGGAATCAACGCCACCGCACGGGTGCCGCGCGCCACTTCCTTGGGTTGGTTGCGCTGTTCGGGGCGGAAAACCTCGAAGCTGAACTGTGGCACACGGTTGCCAAACTGTCCCAGGGGCAAGTCCTCGATCACCACATAGGCGATACCGCGATAGGCGGGCGCCTTTCCCGCGCCCTTCACAGCCTCGATTTTCGGGTCCGGCAGTTGTGTTTCTGTGCCAGGATAGACTCGCATGTTCAGATCGGTGCGCGACACCTCGTTCCCGTCGGCCCAAATCCTGCCAACACGGGTGATTTCGCCCTCGCACAGAGCAATTGCAAGGCTGATCGAATAGCTGTAGGTCGTCACCTCGGGTTCAGGCGGGGATGGCATCCCCTTGCCACCCCCACCACCTGTCGTCGTGACCGATTCCCTGAAGCGTGTTGCCCAGATCACTTGACCACCCAAACGGGCGCGACCAAAGACCATGGGGATCGCCGCCCCTTCAGAGGCACCAGTCAAACGCATCCGGTCCACTTTGCCGGTTTCGACCGGTTCGGATCCTTCGCCCAAAATTCGATTGTCGATCACCTGACCGACGGTGGCCCCAATGGCCTTTCCAATCACCACCGATGACAGACCAAGAACACCACCACCGATCGAGGCCCCGGCGGCTGCACCGACTGCGGATAATAAGATCGTTGCCATCAGTTGGTCCTTTCAGGAAATGCAAAACTCGCCACGACGCGGCGGGCCCATGGGGCAGAAAGTGAGTTCTCGACCACGCCGTGGCCCGCGTAGGCGTGGATAAATGTCGGTGAGGCATCAGTGCCGGTCAGAATGCCCAAATGCTTTGCGACGGCGCCGCCTTGCATTCGAAACAGCAGCACGTCTCCGGGTCGGGCTGCCCGGATCGGGCATTCGACCAAATGCTGGCGGGCAGCATCCCGCAGAACCTCCGCCCGGGCGGCTTCGGACCAGTCAGCGGTATAAGCAGGCACCAAGGCAGGCTCTCCGCCCAGCACGGCACGCCAGATACCGCGGATCAACCCAAGACAGTCACACCCGCCACCCCGGCACGACGCCTGATGCACATAAGGCGTGCCGATCCAGCGCCGTGCCTCTGACACGACCTGTTGCTGCAATCGGGACATATCAATCACCCGAGTTGGGGACGAATGGGTTGGTCTCGTCCCCGCCCAGAACCGACCAATCGGGCAGTTCATTCGTTTCGCGCGCGTCTCCGCCATCATTCTTTCCATGCCCAACGGGATAGGACATCAACCAATCCTCACCGGGAATGTCGGGAAAGCCGCGAAAGTTGCGGAAGTTGTTGAACTTGACCCGGCAAGTCGTCGGCAGCTTGTCACACCCCGCTTCCAGACGGACCATGTCACCCGACACCATACGCTCGCGAATGGACTCCCACAGTTCGATTGTCCGCGCGCCATTCGCGCCTGTGCGATCATTCTTGATAAGACCGGTCAGATCCTTGGCAGCACCGGTCAGCACGGTGAACCTGCCTCGTTCGAACCAGCGATTTGGGTAAAGGGACATGTCGGCAAACTGAAAAGTGGTTTCGCTCGTGTTATCAACCACCGGCAATTCCAACTGGTATCCTGATTGGCTCAGATTGAACCGGCACGCGCCGTCGCCAAGCACCGCGGAACAAGGCATCTGATAGACGCGACCTTGCGGCTGGTTCAGCTTTTCGGACAACCCGTTCAACTCGGCACGAAACCCACCTGCCTCGCGGGCCAGTTCACCTACGGTGCCGCGAAACCGCAAAAACCGCTGGCTTGTATCGCTCCAATTGACCAGCCATGCTTCCACCTCGGCCCCGTCATACCGCCCAGCGCGAATGTCTTTTTCGGTGATTGACGCGTCATTCAGCACGCCCAACGCCTCCGTATTGTCAACGGACAGACCGGTCGTCTGGCTCAGTGCTTGGGCGGTCATGCCAGTATCGGCGCGGTAGCTTACATTGTCGATCACCAGATCAAGATCATGATCGGTAAACCCGTGAACCACCCCGTCGCGCCGCGTGACTTTCCAACACCGCGCAATTGTGGTAACCCCTTGACCCAGATGGGCCTCAAGCTCAGGAGACAACGCCATCAGACCCGCACCTCCACCACCGGCACATTGGGAGCATCGCCCGCCTGGAACGACGCAACCGACGTATGGATGCGGTCCGTGTCGAAGCGAACCGGCACGTCAAATTCATAGCCCGCCGTGACTTCGGCCCCGGTTTCGGGGGCGGTCATGAAGGTGACGCGTCCCGTAGTGTAATCAACGGTGAAATGCGTGCCTTCGCTCAGGGGATCCCCTTTCAGCCCCAGCTTGACCGTGCCTTCAACCGGTTTCTGAATGGGGCGCGCGTAAGTTTCCTCGCCCGACCGATAGGTCTTGAGCAACGGGAATTCCACCGTTTCACCATCCCCCCAAGCGATGATCTGATCGGTATATTCCGGGGGTTTTGACGGCAGGCCGCTCTTATAGTCCGACCAGTCTTTCCAGCGAAATCCGGTCAGCTGACCGCGCCGTGCCTCGAAGAACGAGATCAGCGTTTCCACATCATCAAGAGAGCGCATTCCAATGCCCGCGTCATAGCGGCGACGCGAATGTTCCCACGGTGTGTTGCGTTCTTCGAACCCGTTCGCCAGGGTCACTACCTCGGTGCGCCGTTCCGGGCCGCCAACGGACCCAAAGCTCAGATTTGCCGGAAACCGGACCTCGTGAAAAGACATGGGCGAAACCCTCCTCGGTTGGAAATGACTGCGAATTAGCGGTGGCGCTGGCCACGCGACAGTGCGCGTGACATCTGCGCGGCGATCTGGCTTTGCGATCGCCGGAACCCCTCAACGTCTGGGGTTGAGATGTTCATCGTGATGTTGACCGGGCGACCACCGCCGCCGGTTTGCACGCCCAAGCGACCGTCAGCACCGCGTGCCAGTGGCATGATCGCCTCTGGCCCCGCTTCGCCCATCAATCCTGTTGCTCCGCGCATGGGAAATGTCGTCGCGCTTGAAACAACGCCACCCTTTGCGAAGGGCACAACACGTCCCTGCGCAAACGCCCCGCCCTTCTCAAAGGGCAAGAAAGCGTTGGTAACAGCCCCCACTGCCTGCCCCAAAATGTCGCCGAAATGTCCGGCCACGGGTTTGATCGCGGCATTATAGGCGGCCTGCGACATCGATTGCGCCACATCCTTCAGCGCGTCCGACAGCTTCATGCCGTCAAACACCAACCCATCAAATGCCTTTCGAAGGCCCGAGGAAATACCAGACGACAAAGTGTTCACATCCGCGCTCAGATCCGAAACAGTCGAGTGCATGCCCTTCAGTTCGAAGACGAACCCGGCGGTCATCGCCTGTGCCCCACCCAGCGCTGTTTCCAGCGCATCCAACTGTTCATCAAAGCTGTCCAGTCCCGTCATCAATCAACTCCTTCCATTGGGCTTTTCCGCACATCCGGAAACGCTTTTGCCAATTCTTCCAGCCGCGCGCGCAGGCATGGCGCGGGTTGACCATCAAGCCCAGCCATCACGATCAGTTCGATCGGTGTCAGCGCCCAGAACTGATCCGGGCGCAACCCCAGCCGCCCCAACCCCAGCCGCATCAGGCCGCACCAGTCGAAGGCGAAACCAGAGGTCACGAATGCGTCTCGCCAGCGGTGGGGGTGGCGAAGGCGCGGCTAAGAAGCTGTCCTGCGGCCTGCGCGGCACGAACCGGACCACCCGCAATTTCAGCGGCTAGAAGATCCTGCGCCCGCCCCTGCCAGCCCCCGCCCCGAAGACCGGCGACGATCAGGGACAGCACATCCCGGCTTGAAAATGCACCGCGCTCAAACCGTTCCACCAACCCGATGATCGTGTCTTCGCCCAGTTGCGTTTCCAATTCAGCCAGCGCCCCAAGCGTCAGCTTCATCACATGCGGCGTGCCGTCTATTTCCAGCGTGACCTCGCCTGTCCATGGGTTCGCCATGATCACAGCGCCGTAAAGCTGAGTTCACCAGCCGAAGCCATTGACAGTTCATATGTCGCCTCGCCGTTGTGCGACCCGGCATATTCGACCGAGGTGATCATGAACGGGCCTTCGACGACGCCGAAATCGGGCACAATCACCTGGAAATCCGGCACCTCGTTGTCAAAGAAGATCTGACGCGCCCGTTCGTCTGTGGTGGCATCCTTGAACACGCCCGAGCCCGAGATCGAGGCGGATTTCACACCGGCCCCGCCCAGTAGTTCACGCCAACCGCCGGTGCTTTCCAGACTGGTCACATCAACACTTTCCGCGTTGAAGCTCAGGCGTGTGGCCCGAAGGCCTGCAATAGTCTCGAACACACCGCTGCCGGTCATGTCGAGCTTGATCAAAAGGTCCTTGCCGTTTTGCGCAGCCATGGGATCACTCCGTAGTTAAGGGTTAGTCGTCTTGAACGCGCGCGCGGAAAAACAGATCGATCCGACGGATATCGGCGTCTTCGACCCGCCGCGCCCGCGCGCGATGGAAATTCAGGTAAACAAGCTGGCCCCGTGCCAGTGTCAGCGTCGCATCCACCAAAGCATCGTTGACGGCGGCGGCCACCTCTTTGGCGGTTTGAAAGCCTGCTTCATCCGTGACCACACTGACCGTGATCTCGTGCAGGGCACCGTATCCGGTCATGTCCGACCGTTCACGCACGTCTTCAGGGCCAAGGCTGACATAGGTTCCGGTGATGATCCCTGCCGGCACCGCATCATAGATCGCACCGGTCACAAGCGTCGACAGGATCGCATCCGCAGTCAGCTGCTGGTACACGGCCTCTTGCAAGGCCGTTGAGACTCCATAACTCATGCCGACACCTCCTCTTGTGCGAAACAGGTCAGGTAATGTGCGCCCACGTCGGCCTCGGTCACAGCCAGGATGCGAAACAGGCGCGATCCAACTCGGAACCGTTGATCCGGCTCGGGACGTGACGGGGCGCCATCCGGTGCGGCCCGCACAGTGATGCGAAACGCGATGGTTGATACCGTGGCAAGACCTGCCGCACGTTCACGACCGGTGCGCGGCTTGATCTCCGCCCAAAGCTCCCCTACAGCCTGCCAGCTTTGGGTGAAGCCACCCGCACCATCCGGTGTGCGCACCGGTGCCTCAAGGGTCAGCTTGCGGTTCAGAACCGGCCGCTTCATCGGGCACCTCCGCCGCCAAACAAGCGCACTGTGCGATAGCGTTGGATCAACGCGGCAACGGCGGACGGCCATTGGCTTTGCCCCAGCCCAGCGCCGCCGGTATCCGTGCGATTCTCATAATAGGTCGCAGCCAGAAGCATCACGGCCTGTGCCAAATCGCCGGGCATATCCGCCCAATCCGCGCCGAACCCGGCCTCGAACCCGATCACCACCTGCCCTCCGACGGGGATGGCCGGCAAGCACAGCCCGGTCGACACTAGCCGGGGCCGGTGCATATCGGGTTCCAACACATAGCGGGTGGTGTTGATCACCTCTTCGCCAGCAAGGCGGTCAATAATCTTCAGACTGGTGATTTGGCTGACTGGGGCCACCGGCAGCGCCTGTGTGGCCAGATCGCGCCAGGCGCTCAACGTCCAGGTAAAGCTGCGGGACAAAAGGATCTTTCCGGTGCGCGCCTCAATGGCGGCGACAGCCGCCCTCAGGTAGCTTTCCAGCACGGCATCCTGCACCCCGTCATCGGCAAACCCGGTGCCCAGCCGCAAGTGGTCCTTGAATTGGGCGACCGGAAGGACCGCGCCCGGCACAGTGGTCTGCTCGACTAACATCATGGATCATCTCCGAAATTCGGGCCCCTCACGTCACTTGAAATAGGGTGGGCGCGCACCGTCCGCGTTGCTCGGACGGAGGGGGAGCAGCTAGACAACACGGGGTGAGGCCGGCGCGCGCCCGGTCCCGCACCCGCCCGAAAGGCGTTGTGCGGGTCTCGGGTTCAGGCTCTTACGAGACCGAGAACTTCAACAGCTTGATCGCTGCAAAGTCACTGACATCGCCGCCGACTCGCTTGGTCGCATAGAACAGCACATGCGGCTTGGCCGAGAACGGATCACGCAGGATGCGAGTGTCAGGACGTTCGGCGATCGTATAACCCGATCCGAAGTCGCCAAACGCAATCGGTGTCGCATCGGTGCCGATGTCCGGCATATCTTCGGCAATCAGGACCGGATAGCCCAGCAAACGCGCCGGTTCACCAGCAGCAAGCCCATCCGACCACAAGAAACGGCCGTCCATATCCTTCATCTTGCGCACCGCACCGGCGGTTTTCGAGTTCATGACGAACTTCGCACCTGCGCGGTATTCAGCATCCAGCGCATAGACCAGATCAATGATCGCATCCGCCGGGTTCGAAGCGTCGAAATCGCCTGATGTGCCTGTCACGACATAGCCCAGGTTGCCCCAGCTCCAGATGTCGTTGTCCACCGACGGGTGGGCAAGGATGCCCTTGGGCTTGTCGATGCCATCACCCGAGATAAACGCCCCAGCTTCAGCGCGCGCAAACTTGTCTGCAATCCGGCCTGCCAACCAGGTTTCGATCTCGAACGCACTGTCATCCAGCAGACGTTGCGATGCCTTGGGCAGCGCCGACAACTCGTGCAGCGGGATGGTGATACGCTCAATCGACGGCGTGCCAGTTTCCACCGAGGCGTCCGCTTCAGTGGCCCAGCCCGAGCCAACATCGGAATGGTCGATCAGAACGTCATAGGACGTCGCCTCGACATTCACCACATTCGCAACGGCACGCAAGGATGCGGTCGATTTCAGCACGCTTTGGATGGTTGCAGCCGTTTGTGGGTCCACCAAATAACCGCCGTCCCCAGCGACCGCGGTCGACATGGCCTTGCCTTCCAGGTCCAGCCCGCGCAGCCCGTCGTCGTCACCAGAACGCAGATACGCTTCGAACGCTTTCTGATGCGGTGCTTCCAGATCGGCAGCGGCGGCAAGATGCGGTCGCGCCGCGGTGATGTTTGATTTGCGATCCAGCATGGTCAGTCGCTCTTCCTGTTGTTGAAGTTTGGTCGTAATGTCATCGTGAAAGGCATTGATATCACTCATGAAGCCAGCCAGTGCGGTCTTCACCTCGGCAGCCGGTGTCACGCCAGTCGCGGCCGACTGGCCCTGAGCTTTCGTCTCATTCTTGCTCATCTATGGGTCCTTTTCAGGGGTTCAGATCGCTGGCTCAGCGGTGTCGGGCCAGCATGTGGCGGGCCTCGATGATCGAAGCTGCCAGTTCACGCAAAGTGGTATCGTCAGCATCAGGTGTGTCGCCCTTTGCCCCCACCCGCGCCGTCGGAAGCATCGGGAACGTGACAAGCGACACCTCCCACAGCTCCAACTCGGTCAAAAGCCGTTGGCCCTTGTCGTTCTTTGTTGCCCGCTTGGTGCGATAGCCGATCGACAACCCGTCAATCGCGCCTGCTTCGATCAGCGCCGCGGCTTCGCGCCCCTTGGCGACGTCGGTCAGAATGCGCCCCTTGACGTAAAGCCCACGGGCGTCCTCGCGCACCTCGTCCCAGACGCCGATGGGCTGGGCCGGGTCGTGCTGCCACAGCATCTTCACGCCGCGATCTGCTTTTTTCAGTGCGCGCAGGGATTTGCCATAGGCGCCGGGGGCAACAATATCGCCACCCGTGTCGCACTGATCAAAAAAGCTGGCGTAGCCCTCAATCAGAATGCCTTCATCCACTTCAGACGTGTCGCCCAGCTTGACGAATTTATGCTCAAGCCCCAGATCGGGCTGAAAATCACTCATGTGCTTTTCCTCGTTGATTAAACATCGTCTGATGCCAGAGGCGGCAAACCCAGCAGGCTGCGTTTTTCGGCATCTGTTAGAAAGCTGGCCTCAGCCACGCGGCGCCATTGCTGGTCACGCTCGGCAGAGAGTGCCGGCACTTGATCCAGGTCGGGCTTCAGGGCCACGCTTTCGCCAGTGAACCCTGCCAGCCAATGGCCAACACTCGCCGTCACACGCGACACCAAAGGCACCACAGTCAGACGATAGAACGCGCGGCTGGCCTCTTGGTAATTCGCATAGGTCGCATCGCCCGGAATACCGATCAGCATCGGCGGCACCCCGAAGGCCTGAGCAATCTCGCGCGCGGCGGCTTCCTTGGTTTTCTGAAATTCCATGTCCGAGGGGCTGAACCCCATCGGCTTCCAATCCAGCCCCCCTTCCAACAACATGGGCCGTCCAGCATTACGCGCGCCCACATGGTGGCTTTCCATCTCGGACAGCAGGCGGTCATACTGATCGGCGCTCAGCTGCGCTTGCCCATCGGCCCCGTTGTAAACAATCGCGCCCGAGGGTCGCGCGGCGTTGTCCAGCAGGGCTTTCGACCAGCGGCTCGCCGCGTTGTGCACATCAATTGCCGTGGCTGCCGCCTGCAAAGGGGACAAGCCATAATGGTCATCCTGTGGGTGAAATGCTTTGACGTGACAGATCGGAGATGCGCCGTCGCCCACATGAAACCGGTGTTTGCGCGCGCCGACGGTATAATCATACGCCACCGGCCAGCCGTCTGCCCCCGGCACCAAGTTCATCCGATCCGAGCGCAGCACATGCAGCTCTGATACAGACCCATTTTCGTCTTGCACCGCTTCGAAATATCCGTTTCCGGTCAGCAAAAGCTGCCCGAAAAAGGCTTCAAAAAGCTCGGCTCGTCCTTGCGCCGCATTGGGACGCGCCAACAGATCGATAAGCGGATGCACCTCGAACCGTTGTGCATCATCCTGCAACACCAGGGGCAGCGCGGCGGCAGCCTCGGCGATCAGCTTCACGGACCGAAATCCAACCGGGTTGGCGGCAAAACCCGTCTTGGTCAGGCTGACCACATCGCGCGGGCTCCAGGCCACGCGACCGGCACCGCAATAGGCGATAACCGGCCCGGTCGCAGACGCTTTTGTCTCGGTCGGCTGGGCCGCCATTTGCGTTGCGTCGCCCCGCTTGAGAAAGTCAAATACCATGGGCTGGTGCTCCTCGCGTTCTGTCTTTTTGGGGTGTGACCCCCGGCAAATCTTTCCCGCCCGGCAAACTGTGTATCGCAGCGCCGGTCGTTGAAACTTTCGTCTCGGTGATTGTCAGGTCAGGGTCCGTGAACGAAGAAGGCTCAGGACCCCGCCTTTCGATGTTTTGCACTCTGCCATCCGAGGTTAAAAAACTCTTTAACCAAGCGTACGCACCTGCGGTCTGCGCCATTTGGCGACGGGTTCGATGATCAATTCGTGCAACGCCCAGACCAGCGCATCAACGCGGTCGGGACTGCCTTTGCCGTCGTATCCCTGCACCGTCATACGGCACATCTGATCTTCCAGGATGGGCATTCCGCCTACATGGGACACCCGGCCCTGCTCATACAAAGCTGCAACAGGCTCGGCCCGCGCGCTTTTGCCCCGCGTGGCGCGCACGGCGCGAAACGGCACTGTGGGGTCAATCTGTCGAATGACAGACTCCACCAGATCGCCACCTTGGTTGACCTCGGCCACCAAACGATCCGCGCCATGGCGCTGCATCGCGGCAATCGCCGCTTCCGCCCATTGGGATGGTCTGGCGGCAGACACGCTGGCGTCTTCCAACACCACAGCACGCCAGTCGCCCGGTGCCCCTTGCGCCACGACCCCTGCCACGACGATCCCGCAATCATCCGACCCTTTGTGACCAGTGACCGGAGGATCAACAGCAACGACAATACGATCAAAGTCTGGCAGGTCGCCCGTGACGCGCGCATTGTCCAGCGCCGCCATGGTCCACAAGGCGCCTTCGGTATCCTCCAGCAAGACACCATCCAATTCCTGCCGCCCAAGCCGGGTATCCGCATAGCGGCTGCGCACCTCTTCAAGGAAACTTTTCGCCAGATAAGCCCGGTTGGCTTCCGTGGGTGCCTGCGTTGTCGCGGTCGAAGGGTTCCTCAGAATTGCCTTCAACACCCCGACATTGCGTGGCGTGGTGGTCACGCATTGCCTTGGATGGCCGCCCAACCGCAGCCCGAACTGAAGCATGTCCCACGTTTCCTCGGCCTTTTTCCACTTTGCCAACTCATCCACCCATGCGGCATCAAACTGTGGACCGCGCAGGCTCTCCGGCTCATGCGCAGAAAACACCTGCGCCACTGCCCCGTTGGGCCAAACAAGACGCCGCCGGCCGGCCTGCCAGTCCGGGCGACGATCCGGTGGTGAACAAGCCAGAATGCCGCTTTCGCCGAAGATCATCACCTCCCGCACTTGGTCTATGGTTTCACCAACCAGCGCCACCCTGTGTGAACGACCGGGATCAAGGGGGCCAGCCCCCTCTACCTCGGCGCGCACCCATTCGGACCCGGCGCGGGTCTTCCCCGCGCCGCGCCCGCCCATGATCACCCATGTGCGCCAATCACCGTCTGGCGGCAGTTGGTGATCCAGGGCCCAGAACGCAAAAAGATACGGAAGGGCGAACAATGCACCATCACTCAGGCTGTTCAGAAACGCCGCCCGCTCCTCTTGCGTCGCGCAGGCAAGCCAGTCTGCGCCCGATTTCATCTCGGGCCTGAGCAAGGTCGAGTGCGACCGCTCCGGCCCCGCCAAAGGCGTAACTACCGTTTTGTTCAAGACGTTTCCTTTCCTCAAATACTGTTTGCATGGCACGGCGCACCTCGGTCACGGCTTTCGCCAATCCCGGTGTGGTCTCGCAATCGGCCAGTTCCGCCGCGCTCAACTGGCGGTCCAGCTCTTTCAAAACGCGCAGAAAAAACGCGTCCGCGATCTTCAGATAATCTTCCGAAGCCGCGTCCTTCCCCAAGGGCGTGATCATTGTCATTATTGTGTCTGCCTCTCATGCTCATCTCCGCACGAGCGACATGAAAAAACGGCCCAGGGTGGAAACCCAAGGCCGTTACAGTCACGTCTTCTAGCGTATGTCAGAACCTACGGGCGACCGTGCGTTCTGTCAAACCACCCCGCCGCAACAGCGTGCGGCAAAGTAATGATTTGTTTACGAAATCACTGATTTGCGCGTTCTGCCTCAATCTCTCGCCATTTGGCGACATTGCGATTGTGCTCGTCCAACGTCTCTGCAAAGGCATGTCCGCCGGTGCCATCAGCGACGAAGAAGATGAAATCCGTGCTGTCGGGGTTCAATGCCGCCTCAATCGCGGCTTTGCCGGGATTGGCAATGGGCGTGGGCGGCAATCCGTCGATGATATAGGTGTTGTAAGGTGTTTCAGACCGCAGCTCACTTTGCCGCAATCCACGACCCAAGGCGCCCTGCCCCTTAGTGACGCCATAGATCACTGTCGGGTCCGTTTGCAGGCGCATCCCCTGGTTCAGACGGTTGACGAACACGCTGGCCACCCGACGCCGCTCCTCGGCCACGCCGGTTTCCTTTTCCACAATCGAAGCCATGATCAGCGCTTCTTCCGGGCTGTCATAGGGCAGATCGGGGGCGCGCGTATCCCACGCTTCGGTCAGAATGGCAGACTGCGCGGCCTGCATGTCTGCCAGCAATGTGGCGCGGTCCGCGCCTACCTTCACCTCATAGCTGTCCGGAGCCAGAGTGCCTTCAGCCGGCACGTCCCCAACCTCACCAGCAAGGAAGTCCGCGCGGTTCAGGCTGTCAACGATCTGCCAACTTGTAACGCCCTCGGCCAAGGCAATGCGATAGCGTGTGTCGCTCTCATTGCGCACTTTGGTGTAGGTTTCAGGCGCAGCGCCTTCCAACTCAGCAGGTTTGAATTCGGCCGTGATTTCATATTCCTGTGTGGCGGGGTCCAACTCCCGCACCTGCACCTCGGCCGCCAAAACACCAATCCGATAGACAACTTCGGTGCCACAGGTGGACGCGCCGCCGCGTGTGACCACATCGACGATCTCTTCCATCGAGGCCCCTTCGTTCACCAAAAACGACCCTGCTTTCAGCGCGGACTTCTTGTCGGAATACTCGACCCCCAACCGAAAAATCGTCGCGTTCGAAATGGCACCCTGCTCGGTCAGCTTATTGGCCACCCGAGAAAAATTCGACCCTTTTTCAACCCGCAAACAGATCGCTTCGGCCAACGGGCCGGGGCTGGTGTATTGGCTCTTTCCCCAGGCTATCATCCCAATCGCGACGACCATGATGACGACGAACAGGCTCAGCGCATTCGAGGCGATGTTGCGCCACATCAGTCAGAGACCTTGCCCATGATCAGGCTGGCATTGGTGCCGCCGAAACCAAAACTGTTGGACAGAACCGTGTTGATTTCGCGTGGTTCGGCCTTGTTTGCCGCAAGGCTCAGGCGCGGCTCGACCGCTGGATTGTCCAGGTTGATGGTCGGCGGCGCGATTTGGTCACGCAGGGCAAGGATACAGAAGATCGCCTCCACCGCTCCAGCGGCACCCAGCAGGTGGCCGATAGAGCTTTTGGTCGAACTCATCGTGGCTTTCTCAGCCGCATCACCCAACAGGCGCTCAACCGCGCCCAGTTCGATCGTATCGGCCATGGTCGATGTCCCATGGGCATTGATGTAATCAATCGTCGACGGTTCCAGCCCGGCTCTCGAAAGGGCGGCCTGCATGGCGCGGAATCCGCCATCACCATCCTCAGACGGGGCGGTGATGTGATACGCGTCTCCCGACAGACCATAGCCCAGCACCTCGGCATAGATTTTCGCTCCGCGTGCCTTGGCATGTTCATATTCTTCCAGAACGACAATCCCGGCGCCTTCGCCCATCACGAAACCATCGCGATCTACATCATACGGGCGGCTTGCTGTCTGCGGGTTGTCTTCGGCCTTGGTGGAAAGCGCTTTGCAAGCATTGAACCCGGCGATACCCAGCTCGCAAATCGCGGCCTCAGCCCCGCCGGCGATCATCACATCGGCATCCCCGATCTGGATCAGTCGCGACGCATCGCCAATCGCGTGCGCACCGGTTGAACAGGCCGTGACCACAGAATGGTTCGGACCCTTGAAGCCGAACTTGATCGACACCTGACCAGAGATCAGGTTGATCAGAGACCCGGGAATGAAGAAGGGCGAGACCCGGCGCGGTCCGCGCTCATGCAACGTGATTGAGGTTTCGGCAATCGTGGCCAGACCACCAATCCCCGACCCGATCATCACGCCCGTGCGCAGCAGACTTTCCTCGTCGTCGGGCATCCAGCCTGCGTCTTTGACAGCCATCTCAGATGCTGCCAGCCCGTACAGGATGAAGTCGTCAACCTTGCGACGCTCTTTCGGCTCCATCCAGTCATCAGGATTAAACGTGCCGTCCGAACCATCGCCCAGCGGCACTTCACAGGCATATTTGGTTGCGACACGCGACGCATCGAACTTGGTGATTGGACCTGCACCCGATTGCCCGTCCAAAATACGGGCCCAGGTTTCCTCGACCCCACACGCAAGAGGCGAAACCATACCCAGACCTGTAACAACCACTCGACGCATTTTGCTGCCCCTTTCCAGGTTTTCAAATATCACAGGGTGATAGCGCGGCTGGGCATGTCGGGGCAAGACGAATTACATCTGATCGGTAAAAGCCCACCGATGCCTTGGCTTTCAGCAATGCGATGTTGAAGATTGGTCGGAGGCACGAGGAACACATCCGCGCGTCACCGACCGACTTCTTGTTTTCGAGCACGTCAGATGAACTCTGCCTTGGCCTCGGGTTCGGGTCGTGCGACTGCAAGCGCCTCGGCCAAATCCACATCTTTCGAGAAAAGCGCACGCCCTATCAGCGTGCCCGCGATATTAGGGATGTATTTCAATCGCGCGACGTCGTCCAGCTCATGCACCGTCCCGGCGGCAATGACCTGATGGCGGGTTTGTCCGGCCAGTTTGCTCATAAGCCCCAGCTGCGCGTCCGGCTGGTCAATGTCACTGTCAATATCGGTGATCAACACGCTGGCCAGGGGCACATCCGCATAGGATGCCAGGAAATCCTCGGGCGTGATGGCCACCGGATTGCGCCACCCATCGGTCATCAACTGGCCCTGCCAGATATCCGCAGCCAGAACGACCTGATCAGGATAACGGTTGGCAAGTTCTTTCACCATGTCAGGGTCGCGCGCGGCAATGGTTCCCAGCACGACACGTCCGACCCCTTTCTCGATCCAGTCTTCAACCCGGTCGCGGGTGCGGATACCGCCCGCGACCTGAACCGAGCAACCAGTGTGCTTGATAATATCTTCAATCAGTGCGGTATTTTCACCTGTGCCATCAACTGCATCGAAATCGGTGACATGTATCCATTCTGCTCCGGCCTCAGCGAAGCTTTGTGCGGTCTCCAACGGGTCCACATGCCAGATCGAGGGTTCTTCAAGACGCCCCCGGCGCAGCGTTACGCAACGCCCGTTCTGCAATTCAAGTGTCGGATAGATGATCATGGATCGCTTCCTTCGCTAAACCAACGGTGGTTCAGTCAAACAGTATCACACCGTAAGAAGCGTGATCAAATTCGGCTTAATGCAATCAGAAAGCGGCGTGGTTTACGAATTCGAAACAAAAAAGAAACGGCCCGCCGATTGGCAGGCCGTTTCGAGAATTGGATAATCCTGAAAACTTACACAGCTTCCGAGATGAATTTCACGGCGTCGCCGAAGGTCTGAATGGTCTCGGCAGCGTCATCCGGGATCTCGATACCGAACTCTTCTTCAAAAGCCATGACCAGTTCAACGGTGTCCAGGCTGTCAGCGCCAAGGTCGTCGATGAACGAGGCCGATTCCGTGACCTTGTCCTCTTCCACACCCAGGTGCTCAACAACGATTTTTTTCACGCGATCTGCGACGTCGCTCATGATAAATCCTCACGTTTTTTCAGGCACATGGCCTTTTTCGATAGACCCGGGATGGGCCACTTAGTTTTCAGCGTGTTCCGCTAATATCCCCCACCCCGAAAGGTATGTTGGAGAAAAACATGCGCCGCCTATAGCACATCGCATTAGATAGGCAAACGCTTTAGACCTTCTATAGGTCAGGTGGACAAGCGCGTCCAGCCCGGCCAATTCCGTTACAACATTGCCATCCCGCCATTTACATGGATTGTGGCCCCCGTGGTATATCCAGCCTCAGACGACGCAAGGTATAGCACCGCCGCTGCAATCTCCTCG
Organism: Aliiroseovarius sp. B-4; assembly: GCF_056857795.1. Classification (NCBI taxonomy): domain Bacteria; kingdom Pseudomonadati; phylum Pseudomonadota; class Alphaproteobacteria; order Rhodobacterales; family Paracoccaceae; genus Aliiroseovarius; species Aliiroseovarius sp. B-4. The sequence continues at coordinate 158,664 of NZ_JBSXNV010000031.1, read as the reverse complement.
GGTGTGCCCATCCGGGCTGCGGGAATTTGCGCATTGATCTTGTCTTTCTGATCATCCGTCAGCTTGTCTGTCATCGCCGTTGCGATAAAACCGGGTGCCACGCAATTCGCGGTAATCCCGCGGCTTGCCACTTCGTAGGCTATCGACTTGGTCAGACCAACCATACCCGCCTTTGACGCGGCATAGTTCACCTGCCCCGGATTGCCGGTGGCACCGACGATCGAGCTGATGTTGATGATCCGACCCCAACGCGCCTTCATCATCGGTCGCATGACACCGCGACACAGACGCATGGTCGAGGTCAGATTGACGTTGATGACGCTATCCCATTCCTCATCCGACATACGCATGAAAATCTGATCGCGGGTGATCCCCGCATTGTTCACCAGAATATCGACCGACCCCATCGCTTTGACGGCCTGTTTGGGCAGGGCATCCACGGCGTCCCCGTCCGACAGGTTGCACGGCAACACATGCGCACGCTCACCCAATTCAGCGGCCAGCGCCTCAAGCGGCTCAACCCGCGTACCGGACAACGCCACCGTCGCACCCGCTGCGTGAAGCGCCTTCGCAATAGCACCTCCAATACCGCCAGACGCTCCCGTCACCAACGCATTCTTTTCAGTCAGATCAAACATTTATCATCCCTTCTTCACAACTCGTCCGATCCCATTCCGTTCGAATGGACTGGCAGGAATTTTGACAAGCCTTGGCCCCGCTCAAACCTTCAACGCCTCAGCTGCCGCGGTCACATCGTCGGGTGTGCCAACAGCGCGCGTCTCAATGTCTTTCGCGATGCGCCGGATCATGCCTGACAACGCCTTCCCGGCACCGATTTCCCAGATCTCGGTCACGCCCTGTTCTGCCATCCACGCCACGCTTTCGCGCCAGCGGACCGCGCCCGTGACCTGTTCGACCAGCAGCGACCTGATTGTGGTTGAATCGGATATGGCTCGTGCTCGCACGTTGGACACCAGAGGTACCACAGGCGATTTCATCTCGACATGTGACAATGCCTCGGCCATCGCTTCGGCGGCTGGTTGCATCAAGGCACAATGAAAAGGAGCGCTGACAGGCAACAGAACCGCGCGGCGCGCGCCCTTTGCTTTCGCAATTTCGACGGCCCGCTCGACGGCTTCCTTGTGGCCGGACACAACCACCTGTGTCGGATCATTGTCGTTTGCCGCCTGACAGACCTGATCATGGGCAGCTTCCAGCGCCACCGCCTCCGCCGTCTCGAAATCCAGCCCCAACAGCGCCGCCATAGCCCCGACCCCTACGGGAACAGCCTCCTGCATCGCTTTGCCGCGCGCGCGCAGCAAGCGGGCCGCATCTGCAATCGAAAAAGTTCCAGCCGCAGCCAGGGCCGAGTATTCGCCCAGCGAATGGCCTGCCACATAGGATGCTGCTTCGACCGTCACACCTTCGGCCTCGAGCGCCCGCATCGCCGCCAGGGACGTTGCCATCAACGCGGGTTGGGCGTTCTGCGTCAACGTCAAAGCGTCTTGTTCGCCCTCCCATATCAGCGTTGAGAGCTTCTCACCAAGTGCCTCGTCAACCTCGTCAAACACGGCTTTTGCTGATGGGTATGCATCAGCAAGGGCTTTGCCCATCCCGACGCTCTGGGCCCCCTGCCCGGGAAATACAAATGCACGGCTCATGGGCACTCCTGTTGCTATACCTTTACCAATGGGCATAGCGCGCAGGGGCGTTTGGCGCAATCCGCTTTGCCAGAAATGAAAATCGGCGCGCGCCAATCAAGACGAGCACCGATCAATTCAATGTTGAAACTGGGCTGGTTCAGGGGGCAGATACCCGCGCCAGCGATATCGCGTTACCCGTAACCCGCGAAATCCGGCGGTTCTTTGGGTCGCGTCTGCGACGTTCGCCGGTCAGATCTGTCACCAGCCGCGCTTGTATCGGTTCCAGCGCCGCCTCGGTTCCCTCGATCACCTCGTAAGCGTCCATGCCGCTGCCGATCCGTGCATAAAGTGCCGCATTGCAAGGGTCATCATTGGTGCGAAGGATTAGAAACGACCCGATATCACTGAAGGGAATACGCGTTTCCTGCCGAAACCGGTTCAAGCCGTCCCGGTGCCCGATCCGCAATTCACAACCATCAAGGTCGACCTGCGCTTCAACCTGTCGCGCATCGCGGCCATACCAGAACAGCATCCATCCCACCACGAACAACAGGCCGGTCAGACCCAGCTTCATCGCCATGATCAATGGGTCGGCAAAAGCGTTGGCCGAGAACGACCAAACGCCCGCAATAATCAGAAGCAGGACCAGACCGACAAACCGGCCCACCGCATGCGTGATCCGCAACAAACCCGCCTCTGCACCGACGGCGCTTAGCCTATACCCCCAAGGGGTCTGAACAATTGCCGGCCCCCCACGATCCTGAGGGATCGCTTCAGAATGTTGGGTGTTTTGAATATTGCCCTGCATCATTGTGCCGCCCTTTTCAGTTCAATACCACCGGGACCGACAGCGAAATCGCTACTTTTCCCTTGCCTATCTGGCTCTCATGCAACTGTGACGGGATTAGGGCGCATCTCTGGTCTTTCGCGGGCAATCGCAATATCAAGACCTTCGGTCTGCGCACCGCATCGCATATCAAGCAGACCACGGGGAAACGGCCTTGCACCGTTGGCCCAAACCTGTATAAGGCACCGTCCTTTCCGTGTGTTTATGAACCGCGTGGCCTCTCGTGGATGGGGGCGGGAAGGTAAATGCCCCATCCTTTGAAGCGCGCTTGAAAAAGAACTGGAGCTCACATGCCTCTCTACGAGCATGTCTTCATCTCGCGTCAGGACTTGTCCAATACGCAAGCTGAAAACCTCATTGAACATTTTGGCACCGTGCTGGGTGACAACGGCGGTAAAGTCGTTGACAGCGAGTACTGGGGCGTCAAAACGATGGCCTACAAGATCAACAAGAACCGCAAGGGTCACTATGCCTTCCTGCGCACCGATGCACCTGCACCGGCCGTTCAGGAGATGGAGCGCCTGATGCGCCTGCATGACGACGTTATGCGCATTCTGACCATCAAGGTTGACGATCACGCCGAAGGTCCGTCGATCCAAATGCAAAAGCGTGACGAGCGTGGCGACCGCCGCCCCCGTGACCGCTAAGTTCGAAAGGATCTAAACCATGGCAGCCAAACCATTTTTCCGCCGTCGCAAAGTATGCCCCTTCTCGGGCGACAATGCGCCGAAGATCGACTATAAAGACACACGCCTTCTGCAGCGTTACATCTCGGAGCGTGGCAAGATTGTCCCCTCGCGGATCACCGCTGTGTCGGCCAAGAAGCAACGCGAACTGTCGCGCGCCATCAAACGCGCACGCTTCCTCGCCCTGCTTCCCTACGCCGTGAAGTAAGGAGATCTGAACATGCAAGTTATCCTTCTGGAACGTGTGGCCAAGCTGGGTCAGATGGGCGACGTCGTCGACGTCAAGCCGGGCTTTGCCCGCAACTTCCTTCTGCCTCAAGGCAAGGCGCTCAGCGCGTCGCAAGCCAACATCGACAATTTCGAAGCCCAGAAAGCGCAACTGGAAGCGCACAATCTGGAGACCAAGAAAGAAGCCGAAACTCTGGGCGAGAAGCTCGGTGGACAACAGTTCATCGTGATTCGGTCTGCATCGGACGCTGGTGCCCTTTACGGATCCGTCACCCCGCGCGACGCCGCAGATGTCGCCACCGAAGCCGGCTTCACCGTTGACAAGAAACAGGTCGCGCTGAAAGCTCCGATCAAATATCTGGGCCTGCACACCGTTCACGTGATCCTGCACCCCGAAGTCGAGGTCGAGATCGAACTGAACGTCGCCCGCTCGCAAGAAGAAGCCGAGCTGCAAGCGTCGGGCAAGTCGATCCAGGAACTGGCCGCCGAAGCGGAAGCTGAAGCCGATTTCGAGATCGCCGAACTGTTCGACGACATTGGCGCAGCTGCGTCGGAAGACGAAGATCTGGCAGAAGCCGTCGAAGAAGAAGCGGTTGACGCTGAAGAGGCCGAGAAAGAGGACTGATCTCTTTTACAGTCGCATACATGAAAGGCCACCCTCGGTCGGGGGTGGCCTTTTTTATTGACGATCACCAGTAGGTCGTCCGCACGATTAGGATCAACCGGCCATCCAGATCCCCAGCATCCAGACCCCCATGCCCACCATCACCAGGTTCTCGGTAAGAGAAATCGCCCCCAGCGGCACGTTCGATCCTCCGCCCACACAGGCACAAGTCAATTCGCGCTGATCGACATACACGGCTTTGATAACGCTGATCGCGCCAATCACGCCGATGACCATCCCAACCGGCGCCACCAGCCAGATCAGCGCGTTGCCGGTTCCGATCAATGCCATCATGCCAATGCCTGTGTAAAGCTCGGCAAAGGGATATACATAGCCGTATGGCACATAGCGGCGCGCCAACAGATCATAGCCCAGAAATCCGTTCACGAACCCCTCAACGTCGCGCAACTTCTGAATGGCCAGCACCACGATCGACATTGCAAAGAACCACTTGACCCATGTCAGGACGGAAAAGCCTTCATAAAGATTCACGACAATCGCCAGTGCCATCAGAACCGTTGCGGCAAAGATGGCAATGACCGGCTGATATGTAACATCCCCCTCCTCCAAGACGCGATAGCCGAAAAGTCGCTTCAAGTCGGAATAGCCCCCTATCCGCTCGCCATTGATGAAGGCTTGCGGCGTCTCATCGACCTTGTTTTTCTCTTGGAAGGCGTCCACCTCCTTGCGTGTGGTCAACAGGTTGTCGTCAACGACATATCCCTTTCGCTCCAGCAAGGACTTCGCTTTCAACCCGAAGGGGCACAGATGTCCAGGCATTGCCATCCGGTACAGGGTCGCGCGCAAACCTGAACTCTGGCTTTCGGCCTGCGCTGTTTCAGGGTTATTTGTTTCGGCTGTAAGGGTCATACCGGCCTCTCCTCTCCGCGTGTGGATCAGTCAGTTTGTGTCGCGCGCGGTGTTCCCGCAGGGGCATCACCGTTTGCCTCGATATCTTCGATATAGCGCTTCATCTCTTCAATCTCGGCGCGTTGCGCCTCGATAATCGCGTCGGCAAGGGCGCGCACACGGGGGTCAGAAATGTTCGCCCGTTCGCTGGTCAGAACCGCAATCGAGTGGTGCGGGATCATGGCCTTCATCCATGCCACATCCCCGATCGTCGCCTGCGACCGGACGAGGCCCACGCCCAGCAGGAACGCGATTGCCGCGCCGATAAAAATAGCGATATTGGCGGCCCTGTTAGTGTACATACCTACCATGAATGCCAGCATCACGGCCGCCATCACACCGCCCATGTAAAGGGCCATCCACATCCGCGTTTGCGAGAAAAAAACGTGATCCATGGCATAAGTGTTCAGATACATTAGACCGAACATCACAACGGTCGATGTGGCAATCATCGCCAGAAACCGCCCGTATCCACCTTGCATTTCGCTGTTGTTGTCGTGCGATCGACTCGCCTGAGCCGAGCCGCTTGAGGGGTCGCCCAGTGTCGCCTTGATTGATGGTTTCTGATGATCTTTCATCGGTTTCCTCCTTTATGGTCTTGAATGACCAACGCAGGCGCAGGTCATAAGTTCCGAAACTAAGAAGAAAGATCACACAGACCGGACTATTCTGGATCAGCGGCGAGTCGCCGAGCCCGGGTGTTTGCTCTTTGCTGCTTTTGCCAAGCCGCATATAGATTTCGTCATGAAAAAGTATTCCCGTCGCGCCCTCCTCGCGCTGCTGCCCAGTTTTGCCCTAACCGCTTGTTCTGGTCGCGGCGCGTCCGAAACCGAAAAGGTGGCGCGTCGTGGGAATCGTGGTTTTAGCCCACCGCTCTATCCCAACGAAACACCTGAACTGCGCGCCCTGATCAACAAATGGGCCGACCATTATCAGATCCCGCGCGAGCTGGTGCACCGTCAGGCGGTGCGGGAAAGCACGCACCGTCCATGGGCCCGCAACGGCCCCTATTGGGGGCTGTTGCAGATCTTGCCACAAACCGCCCGCACGATGGGGCATCGCGGCCCTGCCAAGGAACTTCTGAACCCGGATGTGAACCTGAAATACGCAGGCAAATACTTGCGCGGCGCCTATATTGTGTCCGGCGGCAGCATCGAAGGCGCCATGAAGTGGTATGCCAAGGGATATTATTACGAGGCCAAACGGCAAGGCGTTCTGGTCGAAACCGGTCTGCGACCGGGTTGAACACGCAGCCAAACAAAGAAAGGCCGCCCCAATCAGAGCGGCCTTTCTGGTACAGCGGCAATTCCAGCCTTATTCGTCTTCCAGCGCCTCAACGGCCTTTTGCAGGTCGTCTTTTGACACTTCTCTTTCTTCCACTTCAGCCAATTCAAAGACATAGTCGATGACTTTGTCTTCAAACAAAGGCGCCTGGATTTGCTGGCGCATTTGCGGGTTTTGCTGAACAAACTCAAAGAACTGGCGTTCCTGACCCGGATATTGGCGTGCCTGGTTCATGACTGCCTGCGTCATCTCGGCATCACTGACTTCGATCTCGGCCTTCTGACCCAATTCGGCCAGCAGCAGACCCAGACGCACACGGCGTCCAGCCAGTTTGACATGCTCATCCGTCGGCTCGACCTCGGGGTGGTCGTGGCCTTCCACATCCGGGTTCTCTTCGTGCCACAACTGATGTGCAATCTGCTTGGCTTCCGCATCCAACAGCGACGGCGGCAAGTCGAAATCAACCAATTTGTCCAACGCATCCAGCAGGCCACGCTTCATCACGGCGCGCGCGGCACCCGAGAACTCGGCCTCGAGACGTTCGCTGATCTGACCCTTCAGTGCTGCCAGATCCTCGGCTCCGAATTTCTTGGCCAACTCGTCGTCAAGCTCCGCTGCAACAGGTTCCTTGACCTCTTTCACCTTGCATTCAAAAACGGCGTCTTTGCCCGCAAGGTTCTCGGCACCATATTCAGCAGGGAACGAGACTTTGACTTCAACGTCATCGCCCGCTTTCACGCCGACCAGTTGCTCTTCAAAGCCCGGAATGAACGACCCTGATCCCAGCACCAGCGGGTAATCTTCCGCCGCACCACCGTCAAAGGCTTCGCCGTCAACTTTGCCCAGGAAGTCAATCACAACCTGATCGCCATCCTTGGCTTTTGACCCTTTCTTGCGGTCTTTGAAATCCTGAGCGGTCTCGGCAAGGCTGCCCAGCGCCTCTTCGATATCGGCATCCCCGGCCTTTACCACCAGCTTCTCAAGTTTGATCTTTTTCAGGTCAACTTCGGGGATCTCAGGCAGAGCTTCATAGCTCATCTCGATCTCGACGTCGTCGCCTTCTTTCCAATCTTCATTGGTCATCTTTACGTCAGGCTGCATGGCCGGACGGTCGCCGCTGTCTTCGAAATGCTTGCTCATCGCACCATCGACAGCTTCCTGCATGGCTTCACCCATCAGTCGTTGACCGAACTGCTTTTTCAGCAGCGCCATCGGCACTTTACCCTTACGGAAGCCTTTCATTTCGACTTCGGGCTGCGCTTCAACCAGCTTTTCGTTGACTTTAGCGTCCAGATCAGCGGCCGGAACCACAATCTTATAGCCGCGTTTCAGACCTTCGTTCAGGGTCTCGGTGACCTGCATCATTTCGTCCTTTTCCGTCTTTTGGTGCGGGTGGAGGGACTTGAACCCCCACGCCTCGCGGCGCCAGAACCTAAATCTGGTGCGTCTACCAATTTCGCCACACCCGCAAAAACCGTGGGCAGCCCGCACTGGTTTCGCAGGGGCCGCCCAAATTCGCGCCCTTCTAACACCAGTATAGTCGGGATGCGAGAGGAAAAACGCGCCTGATCACCCCGGATCAGCGGCAAAACGCGCTGTATTGGTCACAGGCGTGCCATGATTGTCCCGACCCCGCCGCCAGAGATCAGAAAACGGATGCTTTTATCAACGACATTGCTAGCGTGCGAAGAATAAGCAGAGCCCGGATACCGGGCCACAGACGAAGGCAGGACGAACATGACACCCAACCCCTTTTCGGGCGGCGTGGTGGCAGGGGATGTGCGCAGCACGCCCTTACCCGCTGGTATTGGCCCCGGCGCATTGGTGCGCACATTCCATGGCGAACGTGTGATCGAAACCCTCGCCCCCGGGGATCGCATCCTGACCGCTGATGGCACCCGCGCACGCCTTGGGTCAGTCAGTTGTCACGTCGTGCCTGCCCATGGCCTGTGCCGCATCTCTCCGAAAGCATTGGCAGAGGGGCGCACGGGGAAATGCGCCGCGCCCATCGTGGTGTCGGATCAGCAGCATATCGTTGTGAAGGGTTGGTTGGCACAGGCAATGTTCGGACGCGACCGGGCGCTCGTTCCGGTTTCCGCGATCATCGACCAAGAATTGGTGCGGCGCATTAACATCAACACCGAACTGCCGCTGTTCCAGTTGCATTTCGACGAGCCGAAGCTGCTGCGTGTCGGGGGATTGGACCTCTTTGCCACACCCATCAGGCAGCCAGCCCTTGAACCGGCTAAACGCCCAGCTTTCTGAATACGTTCGGCAACATTTCGGACAAGTCTTCGGCGATCAGACCCGGACCAAATTCCAGCGCGCATTCGACATGCATCCAAGCGGCGGTTTCGGCGGCTTGTATCGGCTTAAAACCGCGCGCAAGCAGCCCCGTGACAAAGCCCGCCAGCACGTCGCCAGTCCCAGCAGTAGCGAGCCAGGGCGCTGACCGCTCATACGCGGCCGAGTTGATCGAACACCGCCCATCCGGCGCTGCAATCACTGTATCCGGCCCTTTGAACAGCACCACGCACCCTGCCCGCGCGGCGGCCTCTCGCGTCGCGTCCACTTTGGAATATGCCGGACCTTGGGTGGCTGGGGCGTTCAGCTTTTCGGCAATGTCTGGGAAAAGCCGCGCGAACTCGCCCGCATGGGGCGTCAGCACACAGTTTTCGTGCAGCATGTCGAACAGTCCGGCGGGATTGTCCGCAAAAGCCGTCAACGCATCTGCATCCAGCACCGTCGCCCGCTCGGCCGCCAGCGCCACCGGCACCAACTCCCGCGCCCGTTCCTGCCCCAATCCGGGACCAAGGCACAATGCGTTGAACCGTTCGTCCGCCAAAACGGTTTCAAGTGTCGGAGCATCACCGACCGGAGACAACATAATCGCATCCAACCGCGCCGCGTTTTCCTGAAGCGCGCCGGGCGTGGGGGCGACAGTGACAAGCCCTGCCCCAATGCGCAAAGCGCCGCGCGCCGCAAGACGTGCCGCGCCGCCTTTGCCCGATTGTCCTGAGAGGATGAGAGCATGGCCGTGGGTGTATTTGTGGCTTTGCGCTCCCCTCCTCTTATCAAGATCGTTTCCGGGCCATGCACGTTTGGATCGACCCTTTGGAACGTCGAAATCCAGCAAGCGTACCACGTCATTCGAATGCGGCCAGAGCAAGTGCGCCGGATGGCGATCCTCTTTGCCCAATCCGATGTCACATACCACCACTTTTCGACTGACATCCGACAGAACATGCCCCAGCCTGCGACGATGAAACGAAATTGTCAGATCAGGTAGAAGAAGCCGCATTGACGCGTCATTCTGCCACCACTCCCAGTGGCTCTCCCAATCCTCTTCATCGTCTGCGTCCCCGCTGAACTCGGGTAAAAGGAACTTACCGCTATCGGTATCCAGCCCAGAAGGGGTGTCTATCGCAACCCGATGGTAAGGCACCAGCCAGGGATGCCTATCGCCAACATCTCTTTTTTCAATCGCGTGAAATGCAAGCGCGCAATCAAGAGGAATCGCACGTGTAAGGCCCGTCCCGAACATTGCATCAATCAGCAACGTTGGCCGCGGCCCGGAAGTAACCGCATCGACTTCTAATTTCTTCACTGCCCCCATCGAGCACCAAACGTCGTAATTTGTCCGTGCATCAGGCGGCAATTTATCCGGGTCGCCAAACAGAAACACTTCGACGTCCCAACCTTTGTCCAAAAGCCGACGCGCCACAACAAACCCGTCACCGCCATTGTTCCCCGGCCCGCACAACACAACGGCCCGCCGTCTCGCCGCCCGTGTTTCTCGTGGCCCCAAATATCCCGGGGAGCCCGAGGGGCTGGCCCCTCGGTTCGGCTTTGCCAGCTCCGGCCATTCCTCAAAAATCGCCTCGACCACACCCCTGCCCGCGCGCTCCATCAGTTCAAGCCCGGTCACGTCGCCTGAGTCGATTGCGGCTTGCTCGATGGCCCTCATCTGGGCCGCTGTCAGCAATTCAGTCATGGATCGCCCTTCATCACTTGCCTAAATCCTATACCATCTGCCTAAATTTTGTGCATCTGCCCGGTATTTGGCCACCACGCCCCCCTTGGCATCAGCCTAGCCAATTGTCGCGCCCATGCGAAAGTGGTCTTTGGGTCGCAACGCGAGCAACCACATGAGGGATGCAGATGAAAAAGATCGAAGCCATCATCAAGCCGTTCAAGCTGGATGAAGTCAAAGAAGCGCTTCAGGACATCGGGGTGCAGGGCCTGTCGGTCATCGAGGTAAAGGGGTTTGGCCGTCAGAAAGGCCATACCGAGCTTTATCGCGGGGCAGAATATGTCGTGGACTTCCTGCCTAAAGTGAAAATCGAAGTCGTGCTGCCCGCGGATCAGGTGGACGAGGCCATCGAGGCCATCGTTGAAGCAGCCAAGACAGACAAAATCGGTGACGGCAAGATTTTCGTCACCCCCGTCGAACAAGCGATCCGCATCCGAACCGGTGAATCCGGCCACGACGCGATCTGACCTAACACCACATAAGATTCGAACCAGAGGATAAGTGAAATGAGCGTTAAAGACGTACTCTCAATGATCAAGGACGACGACATTGCCTATGTCGACATCCGCTTCACCGACGTGCGCGGCAAGTTGCAGCACGTCACCGTGGACTGCGACCTTGTTAACGAAGACTTCCTGGAAGAAGGCTTCATGTTCGACGGCTCGTCCATCGCGGGCTGGAAGTCGATTGAAAATTCGGACATGAAACTGATGCCGGACGTGAACAGCGCTTATGTCGATCCGTTCTATGCCGAAAAAACCCTGTGCCTGCACTGCTCGATCGTTGAACCGGACACAGGCGAGGCCTATGGTCGTGACCCACGCGGAACGGCCGAGAAAGCCGAAGCCTACCTGAAAGCCTCCGGCATCGGTGACGTGGCCTATATGGGTCCCGAAGCTGAGTTCTTTCTGTTTGACGATGTGCGTTTCTCGAACACCATGAACAAAGTGTCGTTTGAAGTGGACGCGGTTGACGCGGCCTGGAACTCGGACACCGAATACGAAATGGGCAACACCGGCCACCGTCCGGGCGTCAAGGGCGGTTATTTCCCCGTGAACCCGATTGATGACGCACAGGACCTGCGGTCCGAAATGCTGACCACGATGAAGCAAATCGGCATGAAGACCGACAAGCATCACCACGAGGTGGCGTCGTGCCAACACGAGCTTGGTTTGATCTTCGACAGCCTGACCAAACAGGCCGATGAGCTTCAGAAGTACAAATATGTGATCCACAACGTGGCGCACGCTTATGGCAAGACGGCGACCTTCATGCCGAAGCCCATCGCAGGTGATAACGGCACCGGGATGCACGTCAACATGTCGATCTGGAAAGACGGCAAGCCTCTGTTTGCCGGCGACAAATATGCCGATCTTAGCCAGGAAGCGATCTGGTTCATCGGCGGCATCCTGAAGCACGCCAAGACCCTGAACGCCTTTACCAACCCGTCCACCAACAGCTACAAGCGCCTGATCCCCGGCTTTGAAGCACCTGTTCTGCGCGCCTATTCGGCTCGCAACCGGTCGGGTTGTGTCCGTATTCCGTGGACCGAAAGCCCGAAGGCCAAGCGCGTCGAAGCCCGTTTCCCCGATCCTGCCGCGAACCCCTATCTGGCATTTGCTGCCCTTCTTATGGCCGGTCTTGACGGCATCAAGAACAAGATCGACCCGGGTCCCGCGCAGGACAAGAACCTGTATGATCTGCCTGCGGAAGAACTGGAAGGCATTGACACGGTTTGCGCATCCTTGCGTGAAGCACTGGACAGTCTGAAAGCCGACCACGACTTCCTGCTGGCTGGTGACGTATTTACCAAGGACCAGATTGAAGGCTACCTGGACCTGAAATGGGAAGAGGTGTACGCCTACGAACACACACCGCACCCGATCGAGTATCAGCTGTATTACAGCTGCTGATACAGATGCAGAACAAAAAGGAAAGGGCGCCGAGATCGGCGCCCTTTTCCGTTACCTGACGGTGGTTATCAAAAGCGCTGGCCGAGGCAGCGACCTGTCCCGCTCGACATCCCGCTTTCGTCGTTAACCGGCGCGATATGCTTTCAGCTGTTCAGCACCTTTACCGATACAAATGCGATCAGCTTCCCGCTGGCTCATGCTTTCAGGCTTGGCAATCGCCTCATCCCACTGCACGCGATCGGGGGTGTATAATTGGCACGTCACTTTCCCCTTCGGCGTGTTCACCTCAACAGGTGTGCTTTCATAGCTGGCGCGCACGCAGCCTGACAACACGACTGCCGCACCTAAAACCACCAGACCAGTCCGGATCATTTCCTCAACCTTTCAAACCAAGTTACCGACCAAAGAAGCCGCCACATGTTGCAGCCTCCGCTATTCATATTGATCAACGATTAAAGTCCACCCAAGCGATAGCCAAAAGCTGCTGTTTTTCAAGCCAAATTGCGGAATCACGGTCTAAAAGGCAGATTTTCGCACCGAATGATGGCATCCGTCACGCTCACTCAACCGATCAGAGATCAAGCGCCATTGTCTCGCCAGATCTTTGTCAGCTTATCGTCGAATGTCTTAATAAGTTCCTGCTCAAGAATCACCTTCCGGTCGTCGAACCACATAGGTATGGATCGAAAATATCACCGCGTCGGTCATTGGAAGGCGTCGCATCCCCTGGCGTTCGACCCTGATCCATTTCGGGCCGTTCTGCGATGTTTGGCGCCGGTCATCCTCGCGTCGGGGCTGATGCAGTTCGGGATCATCATAGGTCAGGCAATTTGCGCGCCACATCGGGCGCTCGACCTGTATGCCATCAAACAACCGCTGCACACGCTTTGCGATGTCAGGTGTGTAATCCGCGACCGGCTTGTGAATGCGGACCAACGGTTTCATGTATTTCTCGTCCAGTGACCAACTGGCGGGGAAACAAAGAATGGCGGCGGTCAACACATGCTCGTCACCCTGCTTCTGCATCACGACAAGGTCTTCCTGAACCAATTGTCCGCAGGTTAGCAACGGGGCGGTATGGTCGATCTGAACGACGCGCCCATCGGGGCAGGTCACGGTGCGATCACCGACCACAAAGCCGGTAGAGGCGACAAGTTCGCGCAGGACCAGATCGAGCAGTTCGCCCGCCGCTGGTCGTGCGGCTTCGCTCAGCTTGTGGACGATGTCAGGCCTGTTTTTGATCAGGGCGACCCGGTGGGCCATTTGCGCAGTGTAAGCATCGTCCTGCACCAACCATTCGCCCGGCGTAATCGGCTGCAAGCCCGGAAGTCGCTTCAGGCGATCGTCTTCCCAGGGGCGTATCGGCAGGTCGGCTTGGCAGATTTCAACCATTAAGAAACTCCGAACGATACTGGTGCACTCCGCCGACCCAGCGCGAATGGCAAGAGACGACCTGGCTATGTTCCAAATGGCAATGCGAAGCGCGCAAACAGGCCAAAATGATCGGATCCCAACCGGTCAATACGTTGCACGCTGCCATCCCCACCACTGATCAGCACGTGATCAATCGGCACACGCATCCAGCCTTTCATCTTTGTCAGGGTCACATGCGGCGGCCCGATCCGTTCTGTATTGCTGATCTTGGTCAGACGGCTCATGGCAAAACTCCAAGGAACCATATTGAAGTCGCCACCGATCACCAGCGGCGCTCCCGTCTCGTCACTTCCAAGCCTTTCCAGAATCGGGGACAGCCGCGCAATATGGGCTGGTTGGCTTTTCGGCCATGGCCAATGCAGATGTATCGACACAACCCAGACAGGGCCTTTTGGGGTCGTCACTTTCATCGCCGCCAACCCGTCCGCTTCGGCACAAAACCCTGACCCCGGCACCATGGGCCAACGCGATGCCACGGCGACCCCGCCAACGGTTGCAAATGGACAAAACTGACGCGCCTGATACGTGGCGTCCAGCGGGTCAAACACCGCCATATTGGCGCCGCTTACCTCTTGCAGCGTCACGAAATCGGGGCGACGCGCCAATATATCCGCCGACAAAAGCCCTGGATCCTCCACCCGAAACCGCATGTTCTTTTGATAAAGGCTAAACCCGGTGCCACCTGACGCACTTAGCGCACCGCTCATCCAGAAGATCGGGCCGAATGCGACGCCTGCCGCCGCGATGCCCAGCGCCGCCCATTTCCGCGCCCTCGCGATCCACAAAAGGATCGCCAGCAGCAAAATCACCAGCGCGATCTGAGGGCGGAAAACCGCAAGACTATCACCCGCCGGATGATATTGGCCCAAATAGCCAGCGCCCAGCGCAATAAGTCCCAGCAATAGCAGGTTTCTCAAACCGCGTTTAATCATGCGCCCCTGTTTCCCAGATCAACTTCGAAAGGAACATTCAATCACCACTGCGTGAGCAATGCTCCGCTGATCTTGTGAGCTAAGCGTTGGATGACCAATCTGCAAGCACGCATCAAGGGGAGTTGCCAATGACCACCGAGAAATTCACGTTCACCGGCCACGGCGGGCACGCACTGGCCGCGCGGCTTGATATGCCCGACGGGCCACATTTGGCAACGGCCTTGTTTGCCCATTGCTTCACATGCAGCAAAGATATTATTGCCGCTCGTCGCATCGCGGCCCGGTTGGCAGGGCTTGGGATCGCCGTGCTGCGGTTCGATTTCACTGGGTTGGGTCATTCGGAAGGCGAGTTCGAGAACACCCATTTCTCGTCCAATGTCGAAGATATCGTGCAGGCCGCGAAGGCCCTGAACAAGCGCGGCATGTCACCCAGCCTGCTGATCGGACACTCGCTGGGCGGAGCAGCCATCATCAAAGCCGCCAGCCTGTTGCCTGACACCAAAGCGGTCGTGACCAT
Organism: Aliiroseovarius sp. B-4; assembly: GCF_056857795.1. Lineage (NCBI taxonomy): Bacteria > Pseudomonadati > Pseudomonadota > Alphaproteobacteria > Rhodobacterales > Paracoccaceae > Aliiroseovarius > Aliiroseovarius sp. B-4. Next base: position 143,574 of record NZ_JBSXNV010000031.1, on the reverse strand, counting down.
CGGTGCCCCGGCCGATCCTGCCCATGTGATCGAGAGCTTCCGCGAAGATCTGCCCCGCATTCGCGCCGAAGGCAGCGCCGAGGTGTCGCTGGGCGGTCGGTCCTTCCGGGTCAGCGAGGATTTTATCGAAGATGTGAACGCCAGCAACTTGGAAACGATCCTGAACAAGCTGAAACCCGCCCTTTTGGTGCTGCACGCCCCGCGGGACGAGGTGGTTTCGATTGACAACGCCGCCCGCATCTTCATGGCTGCAAAACATCCGAAAAGCTTCGTGACACTGGACGACGCCGATCACCTGATCTCACGCCCGGACGACGCCGAATACGTGGCCGAAGTCATCGCGGCATGGGCGGCAAGATATGTCGAACTGACCCCGCCCGCGCCACCGCCCGGTGCCCCTGAGGGCATTGTGCGCGCCAGCGAAGCAGACCCACGAGGGTTTTTGCAAGACATCCAGTCCGGGCCGTCCCACCACACATTCGCGGATGAACCACTGGCTTATGGTGGCACCAACAAGGGCATGTCGCCCTATGGGTTTCTGTCGGCGGGCTTGGCGGCCTGCACCGCGATGACCATCCGCATGTATGCCCGACGCAAGGGCTGGCCATTGGATCATGTGTACGTGGATGTCAGCCATGACAAGGTGCACGCGCAGGATGCCGAGACCGGCACCCGCGACCGGGTCGATAAGTTCCAACGCGAAATTTGCCTTGAGGGCGATCTGGATGCCGATCAAAAGGCCCGCCTGCTGGAGATTGCCGACCGCTGCCCGGTGCACCGCACGCTGGAAGGGTCCAGCAAGGTTGTGACCAAATTGATCGACTGATCCCGGTTTTCGCGCGGTTCTTGACAACACTCGGCGGGGAAATATGCGCAGGGTCAGACCGGATCGGCTTTTGGCCTTGACCTGCGCCACCCACAGGTCAAAAACCCCCACATGAGCACAGGCAGACTTACCATTGATCTGGACGCCGTGACCGCCAACTGGCGGGCGCTGGACGCAAAATCCGACCCCGAGGTTCAAACTGCCGCGGTGGTCAAGGCTGACGCCTATGGGCTGGGTGTGGGAAAGGTGGCGCGGGCCTTGGCTGCCGCTGGGGCGCGACGCTTTTTTGTCGCCGTGGCTGAAGAAGGCGCAGCCTTGCGCGAAGCGCTTGGCCCTGGACCCGAGATCAGCATCTTCGCCGGGCACATGGCTGGCGACACCGACATGATTCATGATCTGGGTCTTGTTCCCATGCTCAATTCAGTCGACCAACTGACACGTCATTTCGAAGCCCTGCCCGGCCACCCGTTCGGCATCCAGCTTGACACCGGTATGAACCGTTTGGGGATGGAACCGCCCGAATGGGCTGCCCTGCGCGATCTGATTGTGGCGCAGAGCCCGCGCCTGATCATGAGCCATCTGGCCTGCGCCGACGAACCCACCCACCTTATGAACCGCCAACAGCTTGACACATTCCATGAAATGACCGAGGGCGTGGACGTGCCGCGCAGCCTGTCCGCGACGGGTGGCATCCTGATGGGGTCGGATTATCATTTCGACCTGACACGGCCCGGCATCGGCCTTTATGGCGGCCTGCCCTTCGACAACGCCGAACCCGTTGTGACGCTTGATCTTCCGGTCGTGCAGATCCGCGATCTGGGAGCCGGCGAAAGCGTCGGCTATTCAAATACCTGGGTCGCTGAACAAGCAACACGCGTTGCGACCGTAAGCGGCGGTTATGCGGATGGGATCACACGCCACATCTCGAACAAGGCGGTGTTGTTTCATCAGGACACGCCCTGCCCGATCCTGGGCCGCGTGTCGATGGACCTGATCACCGTGGATGTCAGCCACTTGAAGGAAGAGCCCAAAGCACTAACCCTTTTGGGCGCACACCAGACCCCGGACGATTTGGCTGACGTGGGCGGAACGATCGGCTATGAAGTGCTGACACAGCTTGGCGCGCGCTATGCGCGATACTATGCACGAGGTCGCGGATGAAGCCGATCACATACCCTCTGGCGGCTCTTGGCCGTGCCACGCTGGGTTTTCTGGCTATGGTGGGTCGTGTGGCGATCTTCGCTGGTCAGTCACTCAGCCATATCGTGCGCCCACCTTTCTATCCGCGCGAATTTCTGAACGCGCTTTTGAACATAGGCTATTTCAGCCTGCCGGTGGTGGGCCTGACCGCGATCTTCACCGGCGCGGCGCTCGCCCTGCAAATCTATTCCGGCGGGCAACGGTTTTCCGCCGAGGCCGTGGTGCCGCAGATCGTCGCCATTGGCATGGTGCGCGAACTTGGGCCGGTGTTGGTCGGCCTGATGATTGCCGCCCGTGTTACCTCATCCATCGCCGCCGAGATCGCGACGATGAAAGTGACCGAGCAGATTGACGCGCTTGTCACCCTGTCCACACATCCGATGAAATACCTGACCGCACCGCGCGTGCTGGCCGCGATCCTTGTTGTGCCTATGCTTGTGGGGATCGGCGATATTATCGGCATCATGGGCGGCTATATCGTCGGCACCAAGCAGCTTGGGTTCGCGCCGGGCGCCTATATCAACAACACGTGGAACTTCCTTGAAACCGCTGACATCGTGTCGTCCCTTGTGAAAGGCGCGGTTTTCGGGTTCATTGCCGCTGTGATGGGCTGTTATCACGGAATGAATTCCGGACGCGGTGCACAGGGTGTGGGCCGGGCCACCAAAACCTCGGTCGAGGCGGCCGCGATCCTGATCCTTGCCGCCAACTTCCTTCTCACCAGCTTCTTCTTTACCTCATGATTGAACTGACAGACGTCCATAAGAGCTTCGGCCCCAAACAGGTGCTGGCAGGTGTAAACCTGACCATCCCACGTGGCGAAAGCATGGTGGTGATCGGTGGCTCTGGCACCGGCAAATCGGTGCTTTTGAAATGTGTTCTGGGCCTGATGACGCAGGACAGCGGCACGATCACGCTGGACGGCGAAGACACATTGAAAGCCGAACGCGACGCGTTCCTGGCCCGCTTCGGGATGCTGTTTCAAGGTGGCGCGCTGTTTGACAGCCTGCCGGTCTGGCAAAACGTCGCCTTCCGCCTGCTGCGCGGCTCACTGGCCCGCCCGTGGGACGAAGCACGCGAGATTGCGGTCGAGAAATTGCGCCGCGTCGGCCTGACCCCGGATGTGGCCGACCTGTTCCCCGCCGAGCTGTCCGGCGGCATGCAAAAACGCGTAGGCCTTGCCCGCGCCATCGCCGCCGAGCCTGAAATCATCTTCTTTGACGAACCCACCACCGGCCTTGACCCCATCATGTCCGGCGTCATCAACGACCTGATCCGCGAAATCGTCGTCGAAATGGGCGCCACCGCCATGACCATCACCCACGATATGTCCTCGGTCCGCGTGATCGCCGACAAAGTGGCGATGCTGCACGGGGGAAAGGTGCAGTGGACCGGGCCGGTTTCGGATATGGATGCCTCGGGCGACCCTTACCTGACGCAGTTCATTTCGGGCAGTGCCGAGGGGCCGATCGAGGCGGTGCGTTAAGGAAGAACGCCCGACTCCCCTCTGTCATTCCTTAAAGCTCGCCAAACCGGACGCCGAATCGCCATGCTCAAATACCTGAACCTCGCCCTGCTGATCGTCTTCCCCATCGCGTGGTTCGCTCCCCTTATGCGCGCCGGCATCAACCTGCCGCTCTTTGGTCTCAGGGAAGTCAGCGTGATCTCGGGCCTGCAAGCGCTGTGGGACACGGACGTGATCCTTGCCCTGCTCGTCACCTTCTTCGCGGTCTTTGCGCCGATCATGAAGGTGTTGGGCTTGGCGCTGATCCAGTTCGGCATGATGCGCCGCAAGATGCTGCCCATCTTCAACATCCTCGGCAAACTGGCGATGGCAGACATCTTCCTGATTGCACTTTACATCGTGATCGTGAAGGGCGTCGGCATGGCGAAGATCGAGACCGGATGGGGCCTTTATCTGTTCACCGCCTGCATCCTGACCTCCATCGCGATCAGCTTCGCAACGGGCAAACGCCAGAGGGCCTGAAACACCTCCTCGTCGCCTCTTGCACCCCCCAGCAGCGTCAGGCAAAAAGCCCCATGGCAAAAGCTCAGAAAACCTTCACTTGCAACGCCTGCGGCGCGTCCTCTTCCAAATGGTCGGGACGGTGCGAAGCCTGTGGGGAGTGGAATTCGATCGTTGAAGAGGTGCCGCTAAGTGCCGGTCCTGCTTCAAAATCCTTGGGCGGCAAGCGTGGCTCGGCGATCAAACTGACAGACCTGTCCACCGAAGAAGCCCCGCCGCCCCGCACCGAATGCGGCATGGCCGAGCTTGACCGCGTGCTGGGCGGCGGCCTGGTGCCCGGATCGGCCATTCTGGTCGGCGGCGACCCCGGCATCGGCAAATCGACCTTGCTTCTGCAAGCCGCTGCGAAATTTGCACGTGCTGGCCTGCCGACGATCTATGTCTCGGGCGAAGAAGCCTCGGCCCAGGTGCGAATGCGTGCGCAACGTCTGGGGCTGACCGATGCCCCGGTAAGGCTGGCCGCCGAAACCAATCTGCGCGACATCATGACGACGCTGGACACCGAACGCCCGGCGCTCGCGATCATCGATTCCATCCAGACCATGTGGGCCGATCATGTGGACAGCGCGCCGGGATCGGTCAGTCAAGTGCGCACCGCCGCGCATGAGCTGACCACATTCGCCAAGAAACGCGGCATTTCGGTCGTTCTGGTTGGCCATGTCACAAAGGACGGCCAGATCGCAGGCCCTCGCGTGGTCGAACACATGGTTGACACGGTGCTGTATTTCGAAGGCGAACGCGGCCACCAGTTCCGCATCCTGCGCGCCGTCAAGAATCGCTTCGGCCCGGCAGATGAGATCGGCGTGTTCGAGATGACCGGCAAAGGCCTGGCCGAAGTGCTCAACCCGTCGGCTCTGTTCCTGTCCGACCGCGAAGACCCTGCCCCCGGCTCGGTGGTTTTCGCAGGCATCGAAGGCACGCGGCCCGTACTGGTCGAATTTCAGGCGCTTGTCGCACCCTCCTCCCTTAGCCAACCGCGCCGGTCGGTTTTGGGTTGGGACAGCGGGCGTCTGGCGATGATCCTGGCGGTTCTGGAAGCCCGTTGCGGCATCCCGTTCGCAGGGCTGGACGTCTATCTTAACGTCGCAGGCGGCATGAAGATTTCCGAACCGGCTGCCGACCTTGCTGTGGCGGCGGCGCTACTTTCCGCGCGCGAGGACGCCGCAATCCCGAAAGAGACTGTGGTTTTCGGGGAAATCAGTTTATCAGGGGCGTTGCGCCCCGTGGGACAGACCGAAAACCGGTTGAAAGAAGCGCAAAAACTTGGTTTTACAGCCGCAATTGCGCCCACACGCAGCAAGACAGGCTCGGGGTCCGGGCTGAAGATTCAGAAAATGGCGGACCTGACCGGGTTCGTTGGTGAGATTTTCGGGGCCGGTTAGCCCCACAGACAGGGACGGTCGCAAGCAGTGCTTGAGCCGAAGTGAGACGACATGGAAGGCTTTACCTTGATTGACGGGATCGTTGCGGCGGTCATCCTGATTTCGGCCATTCTGGCCTATTCGCGCGGGTTTGTGCGCGAAGGCATGTCCATCCTCGGGTGGATCGCGGCCGCCATTCTGGCCTATATATTTGCGCCGCGCGCCTTGCCGCTGGTCAAGGAAATCCCGGTTCTGAAAGACTTCATCGCTGACAGTTGCGAACTGTCGATGATCGCGGCGTTTGCAGGGGTCTTTGCACTGGCGCTGGTGATCGTGTCGATCTTCACGCCGCTCTTCTCCTCTGCCGTGCAACGTTCCGCACTTGGCGGCTTGGATCAGGCACTTGGCTTCATTTTCGGCGTGGCGCGCGGCTTGCTTCTGGTTGCCATTGCGCTGGTTGTCTATGACCGCATCGTGACCACGGACACGATTGCCATGGTCGATGACAGCCGCACAGCGAAAATCTTTGCCCGCACGCAGGACAAGATCAACGAACAGATCCCCGAGGACGCGCCCGGTTGGATCGTCGGCAAATACGAAGAACTTGTGGGCGCGTGTTCGTCAACGTCGCTTTGAGCGGATAGATGTAGATGGTCGCAAAAGCGGCCAGCACCTTTGCTGCTAATCTGACAAGAACCTCATGATATGCTCTAACGCGCGCGCCCATTCAGGGTCACGTGGCAGCGGAATATGATTTGCACTGTCCAGTATCATCATCTGGCTGACGGGAATGTGCGCCGCGATGTCCTGAGCTTCGGATAATGGATTCACGGCATCCTTTTGTGCATGGACAATCAAGACGGGCGCATCGACAAGGCTCGCCAGTTTTGTGACATCGAACGAAGCGATTGCACGTCGATAAGCAACCGCCATTTCGGCACTGGCCGACGCAAACTGGATCTCCGCCAAGCTCTCGCGTTCCACGCGTGTCGATTCAGGCATATAGAACGCATAGAATGATTGCATGAATGGACTGCCTGGATCTCCCCAGCCATTGTGAAGCAGCGCAAGAAAGGCATCTGTCATGGATGGTGCGCTGTCTCTGCGCCGATCAGCACCTCGCAAGAAACCCGACAAAAGCACCATTCGCCGCACCCGTTCTGGATAGCGGACAGCAAAAGCGATCGAGACCGGCACATTTTGCGACGCGGCAACAATGTCGACCTGTTGCTCGCCGCTGGCGTGAAGAACCGCAAGCATGTCTTCGACAAAGCGGTCAAGGCTCAGGTCACTTACACTGCGGGTCGAAAGCCCCGTGCCACGCACATCATATCGCAGCAATCGCCGCCCCTGATTTAAGTGGGCCAACAGCGGTGCCCAAACATGGTTCTTCAGGTCAAGTTCCAGATGGGTCAACCAATGACCCCCACGTTACAAAGCGGGTTGCCCATCATGGGAAACCCCCGACGATGCCCACGCCAGACCCGTTCCATCAAGGCTTTTGGTCATGTGAACGTCCTGCTCGATCGCAGGGACATCAAGCTCAACCGTATCCGGTCTGCCGCTGCGCACCGTCTGCGCCAATTGAAATCCGACACCCGTCACCGTTCGAATGACGCTCTGTGCGCGACCATCATCGCCAACAGCCTGCCGCGCGGCATGAACACGGGCACTGATTGCGGAATCCGATACAATCCGCCCGTTCCACACGGCGTCGATGATGGCGTCGCGATCAAGCACCCTGCCCTTGGCAGCTGCCAATGCCACAAGAAGACTAAACACTTGTGGCTCGACATGCACAATACGACCTGCCCGGCGCAGAATTCGCCGTTCAACATCCAGGTCGCAGTCCGAAAAGGCAAGGTGCATGCGTATAGCAGACGTCAGCACAGCGCCAATCTCAAGAAATTTCTGCCGGTCTTTAGAAGACTCAAGACAATCACAAGCCGCCCTTCAAGCATACCATCGTCTTGCGCGGCAAGATCGGTGAAAGGCACACACGAAGAGGACGCTATGATGGACGAACCCGTCAAACGCATTGCAAACGGCGCAATCGACACAGATCACTACATCCGCAAAGCGCACGAAATTCGGGCAACCGAAACCATTTCGAAGCTTGCCGCGATACGTCGCTGGGCGACATCTTCCATACATCGACGCTCGGACCGATTTCATCGGTCGTATCGCCCCAAGTGGCGCTTTGGCTGAGAAATCCCACCTTGTTCTGTGATAGTTTAATGACAGATCGGCACGCTTAGATTAAGAGGGGGCCAACGCCACGGAATCGGAGCCGCTGCCCATGTCCGACACCTCGTCTGCCGCTGCCAAATCCCTGCCTCCGGCACATCCTTTCGATGATGACAAGCTCAAGGAAGAATGTGGTGTCTTTGGGGTCATTGGACTTGCCGAAGCGGCGAATTTCGTGGCGTTGGGCCTGCACGCGCTGCAACACCGAGGTCAGGAGGCGGGCGGGATTGTCTGCCACGATCCGGAACACGGGTTCAACTCGGCGCGCCGTTTTGGCTATGTCCGCGATAACTTCACCAAGACCAGTGTAATGGAGACGCTGCCCGGCCCACTGGCCATCGGGCATGTGCGTTATTCCACCGCCGGATCGAAAGGCGCCGTGATCCGCGACGTGCAGCCGTTCTTTGGCGAATTTTCGATGGGCGGCGCGGCGATTGCCCATAATGGCAACATCACCAACGCAGATGCGCTTCGCAAGGAATTGATCGAGCGTGGGTCGATCTTTCAAAGTTCGTCGGACAGCGAATGTATCATCCACCTGATGGCGCGGTCCCTGCAACGCAACATCCCCGAACGGATGGAAGACGCGTTGCGGCGTGTCGAAGGCGCGTTTTCCGTCGTCGCCATGACCCGCACCAAGCTGATGGGCGTGCGCGACCCGCATGGGGTGCGCCCGCTGGTGCTGGGCCGTCTAGGTGACGGCTGGGTGCTTAGCTCGGAAAGCTGCGCACTGGATATCATCGGTGCAGAACTGGTGCGCGAAATCGAACCGGGCGAGATGGTCGTCATCTCGGATGGCAAGGTAGAAAGCAGTTTCCCCTTCCGCCCGCGCCCGTCCAAATTCTGCATCTTCGAACATGTCTATTTCTCGCGCCCCGACAGTATCATCGGCGGCAAATCGGTCTATGAGACCCGCCGCCAGATCGGTGTGGAACTGGCCCGCGAAAACCCCGTGGATGCAGATATGGTCTGCCCGGTGCCTGACAGCGGCACGCCTGCGGCCATCGGTTATAGCCAGGAAAGCGGAATTCCCTATGCGATGGGGATCATCCGCAATCAATATATGGGCCGGACCTTTATTGAGCCGACCGAGCAGATCCGCGATATGGGCGTGCGGCTGAAGTTGAACGTCAATCGCGCGCTGATCAAAGGCAAGCGGGTCATTCTGGTCGATGACAGCGTGGTGCGCGGCACAACAACGCGCAAGATCAAGGACATGTTTCTGGATGCGGGCGCAGCCGAAGTGCATTTCCGCATCGCCTCGCCGCCCACAGCATGGCCCTGTTTCTATGGTGTCGATACGCCCGAACGCGAAAAGCTGCTGGCCGCCACGATGAGCGAAGACGAGATGTGCGAGCACCTGAAGGTCGACAGCCTGAAATTCATCTCGCTTGATGGGCTATACCGCGCCGTTGGCGAGGCGACGGGCCGCAAAAAAGACTGCCCGCAATATTGCGACGCCTGCTTCTCGGGGGAATACCCTGTGACACCGTCCGACCAGGTTGAAAAAGGGTTTGAATTGAAGGCGGCAGAGTGACGCGGCACCCGCGTGCACCAGCTTTCAGCTTGCCTCAGCCACAAACGAATGCGAAGACGCGGCCATGACTGACACACAGAAAATCGCCCTTGTCACCGGAGCATCGCGCGGTCTTGGGGCTGCCCTTGCACTTGAACTGTCCAGAACGCACCACGTCGTCGCCGTGGGCCGCACCACAGGTGCGCTTGAGGAACTGGACGACCGGATCAAGGCTCAAGGTGGATCCGCCACGCTGGCCCCCATGGACATCACCAACCGCGACGCGATGGCGCATCTGTGCCGATCAATCCATGACCGGTGGGGTCCGATTGATGTCTGGGCGCATACGGCGATCTATGGTCCCGCTCTGATGCCCACGCCCGATCTGGACGACAAGGGCTGGACACAGGCGCTGAACACCAATGTGGAAGCCACCCGCAACCTGGTCTTCATGGTGAACGCCTTGATGACCGATGACAGCACGGCCTTGTTCTTCGCCGATGATCATGCCGGGCAGAAGTTCTTTGCGGGCTACGGTGCGACCAAGGCCGCCCAAATGGCTTTGGTGCGCAGTTGGGCCGCCGAAAACGCCAAGCTGGGTCCACGGATCGTGATCGCAGAGCCCAAGCCGTTGGCCACCTCGATGCGCGCGCGGTTCTTTCCGGGCGAAGATCGCAGCAAACTTGCCCCGGTCGAAGACGAAGCCAAGCGCATTTTGTCCGAAGCCGGGCTGGCTTAAGCCACCTTCCCGAATATGCACGGCCCAAAGGATGCGCTGCGCTTGCCGCGCGCGCCAAGCTGCCTTATTGAGAAGGCAATACCGCGCCGATCCAAGGCCGGACTGACGGGCAAAAGGGCCAGACTATGCGCATTCTCATCACCAATGACGACGGGATCAACGCGCCGGGTCTGAAAATCGCCGAAGCCATCGCGCAAGAGGTCGCGCAAGAGCTTGCAGGTGAACGGGCCGAAATCTGGACCGTCGCCCCGGCCTTCGAACAATCGGGCGTCGGGCATTGCATTTCGTACACGCACCCCTTCATGATTGCCGAACACGGTCCGCGCCGGTTTGCCGCCGAAGGCAGCCCCGCCGATTGCGTCATCGCGGCCCTCTATGACGTGATGCCCGAACGTCCCGATCTGGTGATCTCGGGCGTGAACCGGGGCAACAACTCGGCTGAAAATGCGCTCTATTCCGGCACTCTGGGCGCTGCGATGGAGGCCGCACTGCAAGGCCTGCCCGCCATCGCCTTGTCGCAATATATGGGTCGCGGCACCAAGGGGCTCGTCAATATATTCGATGCGGCGGCAAGTTTCGGCGGCGATGTCGTGCGTCGGCTGTTGTCTGATGCGCCCTGGGATCACGGGGCGGATTACCGTCTGTTCTACAATGTGAACTTCCCGCCTGTAGGATCAGATCAGGTCAAGGGCATCAAAGCCGCGCCGCAAGGATGGCGCAACGATGCGTTCTTCAAGATCGAAGCCCAGAACAGCCCCTCGGGTCGGAAGTTTCTATGGATCAAGGGCGGCCCGCAAGCGAACCGTTCCGCACCCGGCATGGATGTGACCCGCAATCTGGACGGCTATATCTCGGTGACCCCGATGCGCGCGGATCTGACCGCCTATGACCATCTGGACAGCTTGGGGGCACTGTTTGAATGAGTAACGCGGGCGCAACAGACGCGGAACGCAAGATGCAATTCCTGTTCGCTCTGCGGTCGAAGGGCGTAACAAACCCGCGCGTCTTGTCCGCCATGGAAGAAATTGATCGCGGCCCCTTCGTGCGCGGCTTGTTCTCTGAACGCGCATACGAGGATATGCCGCTGCCGATTTCCTGCGGGCAGACGATCTCGCAACCCTCGGTCGTGGGTCTGATGACGCAGGCCGCTCAAATCAGCCCGCGCGACAAGGTGCTCGAAGTCGGCACCGGGTCGGGTTATCAGGCGGCGATCCTGTCGCGGCTCGCGCGCCGGGTCTATACGGTCGACCGGCACCAAAAGCTCGTGCGCGAGGCCCGCGAGCTGTTCGAAGCGATGGATCTGCATAATATCACCACCATCACGGGTGACGGATCGCGTGGTTTACCCGATCAGGCACCGTTTGACCGCATAATCGTGACCGCCGCAGCCGAGGATCCGCCCGGACCCCTCTTGGCGCAGCTTGCTATAGGCGGTATCATGATTGTACCGGTGGGCCAGTCCGATGCTGTCCAAAGCCTGATCAAGGTGACGCGCAGCGAAGATGGGTTCGACTATGATGAGCTTCTGCCGGTGCGTTTCGTGCCCCTTTTGGAAGGGTTGGGGCAGGATTGACGCGAGCAAGATTTGCCGGGACGCCGGAGACATGGGGCCAAGCCCCGCACAGCAGTGAAAAGGCCCGACAACGGGGTCGCAACCAGAGCCTGACAACAGGCCAATGGATTGAGGAACGAGCAATGCCACTTTCATGCACGACCGAAACGCGTGCGCTCCGCACAATGCGGGGGCGCCATATGCGCTCTGCCGCCCTGATCGGGCTTCTGGTGGGGCTGACCGCCTGCGACAGCACTTTTGACATGGACATGCGGCGCTTTGCGCCCGGCGGCCTGTCGACCACCGAAGCCGCACAGGGGGCCACGACAGCGGCGCGACCCAAAGCGGACGCGCGTGGCGTGATTTCGTATCCCAGTTATCAGGTGGCGGTGGCCAAGCGCGGCGACACCGTCGCGCAGGTCGCAAGCCGGATCGGCATGGCACCAGCAGAGCTGGGCCGCTACAACGGCATTGCCGTTGATGCCCGTCTGCGCGAGGGCGAAGTTCTGGCCCTGCCCCGTCGCGTGGCCGAACCCCCAACCGGGGTTATTCAACCCGACGACAACATCGACATCACGACTTTGGCCGGGGATGCCATTGACCGTGCGGATGGCACAAATGCCAAACCCGCTGCAACGGCCACGTCCGGCGAACAACCCACCCAGCACCGCGTGACGCGTGGCGAAACCGCCTATTCCATCGCGCGCAGTTATGGCGTGTCTGTTCGTGCGCTGGCCGATTGGAACGGCCTTGGTCCAAGCCTGACCGTGCGCGAAGGTCAGTTCTTGATGATCCCGGTGAAAGTGGACACGCCGGTCCAGACCGCCAGCGTCGCCCAACCGGGCCAAGGATCCGCGGCTCCCATACCGCCGTCGTCCGCCAAACCGTTACCCAAGGATGAAGCGGTGCCCGAGAAGGTGTCCGCCCCTGCCTCGCCCAAGCTCGAAGAAACCCGCACCCCCGCCAGCAACGCCCTGATGTCGCTGCCGGTTGCGGGCAAAGTCACCAGCCTGTTTGACGCCGAGAAGGCTGGTTACATTCTTGTCTCTGCCAAACAGGGCGATCCGGTCAAAGCGGCGGCCAACGGCACGGTGCGGCTGGTGTCAAAAGATGTCGAGGGCGAAGAGATCGTCGTGATCGACCACGGCAACGGCACCCAAAGCGCCTATAGTTTCATTGAAGGGATCAAGGTGAAAAAGGGCCAATCGGTGAAACGCGGCCAGCAGATCGCATCGGCGTCGAAGAACCAATACAACGCAATACAGTTCCTTGTCTTCAAAGGGACAGAACCTGTCGATCCGATGCCGTATCTGAACTAAGGCTGATCAGGAGTTCAACACCAGGGGCGGCCAACCGGTCGCCCCTGTTTCATTTCGGCTCACAACGCTATGCGGAACAGGGCGAACCCGTTGTCAGACATGCCTGCCTCTTCAATGGCGACGCCGGGCACATTCGCGACGTGCTTGGCCGCGGCAGGACCGGTTTCGAACAGAACCGTAGTGTTCTCCATCGGGGCGAAGGTCCAGTTTCCGTCTGCCTTTGGATTGATCGTGCCTTTCTCGACGACATAGCGCACGATCACGTCGCGGTTGGTATCCGGTCCTTCAAAGATCGTGGTATCGCCCCCTGCGCCGGGGAAGCTTCCCCCACCACCCGCGCGGTAGTTGTTCGTCGCGACGATGAATTCCTGTTCCTCATCTATCGGTTGTCCGTCGAACTGCAAGTTGACGATCCGGTGGGCGTCGGGCGCGATCACCTCGCCATCCTTGTTGTAGCGGGCCGGTTGGCTCAGATCTATCTGATAGGTCACACCGTCGATCACGTCGAAATTGTAGGACGGCATCTCGGGGTTCAGCAGCACAGCGTCCTGCGCACCCGGTTCGATCTGGTTGAAGATCGTCGCCGAGCGTTCCAGCCATTCGCGCACCGTGGCCCCGTTGATCCGCACCGCCCGCACCGTGTTCGGATAAAGATACAGGTCCGCCACGTTCTTGATCGCCACGTCGCCGACTTCGACATCCGTATAGTAATCCGGGCCACCACGCCCACCGGCCTTGAACGGGGCGGCGGCGGACAGGATCGGCAGCCCCTCATTCTCGGTCCCTTTCATCATCTGGTCGATATACCAGGTCTGGGCGTTCGACACGATCTGCACTGATGGGTCATCCGCGACCAGCGCGAAATAGGAATGCAGCGGCGCATCGGTCTTGCCCACCGCACGGCGCACGTATTCCAGCGTCTCGTCATGTTCTTTCTGCACCGATGCAAGCACGGCGGCATCGCTTTCCACCAGCGCGGTGATCGAACGGTCTTCGTTTCGTTTGTAGATCGGTCGCGCCTCGGAGATGTGCGAGACCACACGCCACGCACCGCCATCATGTTCCAGCATCAGGTCGATCAGACCCATATGCGACCCCCAGAATCCTCCCATGACTGCCGGAATGCCCATCAGCGTGCCCGCTTCGACATCCGCGCCGGCAAACTCGGCATAGGTCGATGACGGGAACACAAGATGCGAATGTCCGGTCAGAACGGCGTCTATCCCTTCGACCGCCGCCAAGGGGACCGAGGCGTTTTCCATCCCATCACTGTGCTCCGCTGCGCCAATCCCCGAATGGGACAGGGCAATAACAAGATCCGCGCCTTCTTCGCGCATCTGCGGGATGTAGGCGCGCGCGGCTTCAATGATATCGCGAGCCATCACATTGCCCTCCAGATGGCGACGGTCCCAGTTCATGATCTGCGGCGGCACAAAACCAATGAATCCGATCCGAATGGGCTGCACGGTGCCGCCGCCATTGGTGATCTCTCGGTCCACGATCACGTAGGGCGGCAGAAGCGTTTGATCGTCACGCGGAGTGGCGCCCAGCTTTTTGGCGACGTTGGCACATACGATGGGAAAGCCCGCGCCAGCCACGGATTTCATCAGGAAATCAAGGCCGTAATTGAACTCGTGATTGCCCAGAGTTGACGCATCAAACCCCAACGCATTCATCGCGTTGATAACCGGGTGGGTGTCGCCCTCTTTCATGCCGCGTTCATAAGCGATGTAGTCGCCCATCGGATTGCCTTGCAGAAAATCACCATTATCCAACAAGAGCGAATTCGTCGCCTCGGCCCGGATATCGCCGATCAAGGATGCTGTGCGGGCCAATCCGACCGTGTCGACCTCGCGATCCGAATAATAGTCGTAGGGGAAGACGTGAACATGCAGGTCCGTTGTTTCCATGATCCGCAAATGCGCCTGATTTTGCGATGCTTGAACGGAATAAGGATGCAGGGCAATGAACCCTGCGGTGCCGGCCAGAAAGCCGCGACGCGATAGGGTAAGAGACATGGGAACCTCCGCTATTGACAGGATTGGGAACAGGCTAAGTTGGCATCATGACAGCGAACTGACCTGTTTGGCAAATTTCACCAACCCCAAACGGCAGCGCCCCGCCGGTCATATGACACTGCGGGGCGCGTTTATCCTGTCTTTGCAAGGCCTTGGTATACTCTATTCGTCCGCCCGACCTTTGCCCAAATGCTTTCGCAACCGCGAAGGCGTGGCTTTCTTGCGGTTCTTGTAAGGGTTCTGATCCCCCTGCCCGCGCATCGTCAGCCGGATCGGCGTGCCCGGCATGTCAAAATCCTCACGCAGCCCGTTGACCAGGTAGCGGCTATAGCTTTCCGGTAGTTTCTCGGGTAGCGAGCACATGACAACAAAGCCCGGCGGGCGGGTTTTCACCTGTGTCATATAGCGCAGCTTGATCCGCCGCCCCCCCGGCGCAGGGGGCGGGTGGGCCGAGATCATTTCGGCCAACCAGCCGTTCAACTGGGCGGTTTTGATCCGGCGGTTCCATATCTCATGGGCGCGCATGACGGCGGCTTGCAGACGCTCCAACCCCTTACCCGTCTTGGCGGAAATGGTGATCAGGGGCGCGCCGCGCAACTGCGGCAGCAGGCGGTCGAACGCCTCTTTCAACTCTTTCAGCTTGGCCTGCTTTTCTGGCTCGGCGTCCCATTTATTGACGGCAACCACCACCGCGCGGCCTTCTCGCTCGGCAAGGTCTGCGATGCGCAAATCCTGCTGCTCGAACGGTATTGCCGCGTCCAGAAGCACCACGACCACCTCGGCAAACTTCACCGCGCGCAGCCCGTCAGAAACTGAAAGTTTCTCAAGTTTTTCCTGCACCTTGGCGCGTTTTCGCATCCCGGCCGTGTCGAATATTCGCGTCGGCACGCCGCCCCAGTCGAAGCGCAGCGAAATCGCGTCACGTGTGATCCCGGCTTCCGGCCCTGTCAGCAAGCGTTCTTCGCCAATCAACTTGTTGATCAAGGTCGACTTGCCCGCGTTCGGGCGACCGATCACCGCGACTTGCAGGGGTTTTTCCCGGGTCGGAATGCGCGGGCCTTCATCCGCGTCCTCGTCAAAATCAACATCCGTTTCCGGCGCCATTTCAGCAGCGCGTTTCGCAAATTTCTCGGAAATCGGGCGCAGCACATCCATCAGCTCGCCCATGCCTTCGCCATGCTCGCCTGACAGACGGATCGGTTCGCCCAGGCCCAGCGAGAAGGCCTCCAGATACCCGGACTCACCCGCCTTGCCTTCCGATTTATTGGCGGCAAGGATCACATGCGCGTTCTTGCGGCGCAGAATATCGGCGAACACCTCGTCCGATGGCAGGATGCCGGCACGGGCATCAACCAGAAACAGGCAGGCATCAGCCATTTCCACTGCCCGTTCGGTCAGACGGCGCATCCGGCCCTGAAGGCTTTCGTCGGTGGCTTCTTCCAGCCCTGCGCTGTCGATCACGATGAAACGCAGATCGCCCAGCCGCGCTTCGCCTTCACGCAGGTCGCGGGTGACGCCGGGCTGGTCATCGACCAGCGCAAGGCGCTTGCCAACCAGTCGGTTGAACAGGGTGGATTTGCCTACATTCGGGCGTCCCACAATGGCAAGGGTGAAACTCATATCGGTCTCCGGGTCACGTCAAGCGCCCCGCATACACGGTTTACCGGTCAGCGCAAAGCCAGAAGTTTTCCGTCGCGCGACACAAGATAGGCGGTGCCATTCACCACCACCGGGCGGGTGGCCGCCCCGCCCGGAATGGCCGCTTGACCGACCAAGGCGCCGTTCACGGGGTTAAAGCCGCGCATCACACCGTCAGACGAGGCGACCCACAGCTTGCCACCTGCCAGAACAGGGCCAAGATTGGCATAGATTGCCTTGCGTTTGCGGGTTTTGGCCTTGGTGAAATATGGCAGCGGTACGCCCCAGATGCGTTCGCCAGTCTTGGCATCCAGACGCACAAGCTGCGCTTCGTCGGACACAAGGAAGACCGAACCACCTGTGACCCAAACAGGACTGACCGCGCCTTCTTTGGCGGTCCAAAGACGTTCGCCCGACAAGTCGATTGCAACAGTGCGCCCCACCGGGTTGCCGGTATAGATCACGCCGCCCTTCACAACCGGTTCGCCGGTGATGTCGGTGACGATGGAATATCCACGACCGGCGCGTTCACCGGCAATCAGGCTGGACCAGGTGCGTGCGCCACCTTTTTTCAGGGCGGCCACCACTTCGCCCGAGGCGAAGGGCAGAAGCACCAGGCGATCAGTGACCGCGGGCGACGAAACACCCACCACGCCATCCTGACTTGGGGTGCCCGACAGGCGCCATTTCACGCGGCCCGTGCCGGTTTCAATCGCCCAGGCGCTATTGTCGCGGCTGACCACATAGACAAGACCTCCCGATACGGCAGGTGCACCAGACCCGGAGGCGTCCATCCTTTGCTGCCACCTGACCTTGCCGGTAGCGGCGTCAAGCGCACTGACCAGACCGAAGCCCGAGGTCACATAGACCGTGCCATCGGCATAGGCCAGACCACCACCAGACGCATCGTCCGACCGATCCGACGGCGGCGTCAGATCGCGCGACCACAGCGTAGCGCCAGCGGTCGATGTGGCCACCACCTGCGCACGGCTATCCAGCGTAAAGACACGCCCATTCGCAACCACGGGTTCGGCGGTGATCCGGTGTTTGCGATCATTGCCCTGCCCGATCGAGGCCGCGAACAGCAGCTTCGGCGCAGGCGACAATGCAGGGTGCTGCACCTGGTGGGTCAGGCTACCGCCCAGATGTGTCCAGTTGGCGTAATTGACGGCCGCAGGCAACGAAATTGGCTGTGCGCGATCAGCGCGCCCTGACCCTTCGACGGCGGCGGCCGCTTCTGACAGTTCGGCAGCGCCCATCGTTTGCGGGTTCAGGCTGCGCAGATCTTCCCGTTCGCCCGGCAGGATATACTCCTGTTGGGAACAGGCAGACAGAAGGCTCATGGAAACCAAAAAAGCGGCGCTGTGTGTGAACTTCAAAATATGCCCCCCAGGATACCAATATATCTTGCCGAACCGGGCTATTGCCCAGCACGGGTCATCAGGATGTTTCCAATGTCCCACCCAGCGCCACAATCAACTGAGACGCGCGTCGACGCAAGGCCCCAGACGCTTCGTCATCCACCAAAAGCGCTTTCAGGCGGGCGATGGCAGCATCTGTCTGACCTTCGTCAACATCAACCAATGCAAGCTGTTCTTCGGCGAGCACCCGATACGGTGCCCCCGGAACCGCCAGAGGTTCCAACCGGGCGCGTCGCTCGGTGGTGTCCAGACCCGAAGCGGTCCTCGATACCAGTTTCAACTGGGCCAGATCGCGATACAGGCTGTCGATGCTCGCATCATCGGCCAAAGCGCGCAGAGCGTCCACGCCAACTTTGCCCTCGGCTGCTGTCAACATGGCGACGACGGCAGCCGCGTCTCCGCTGACGTCCAACGACGCCAAAGCGGTTGCGCGCTGGTTCGGGTCTGCCTGTTCCTCAGCGGCCAGAATGGCGTCGCCCAAGGCTTGCGCGGCAGCCCGATCATTGGCTTTTCGCCATTCATTATAGGCCGCTCCGCCCACCAGCAAAACGACCAGCAAAACAGCAATCCAGCCGTATTTCCGCATCAGGGAATACAGCTTGTCGCGACGCACTTCTTCGCTGACTTCGTTGATGAAGGTATCGGTCTCGCTCACGGTCAGGCCTCCGGGTCAAAATCTGAACTCCTTTTGCCCGAATGACGTCCGGTTGCCAAGGGGGTGCATTGCACAGCCGTCGGTTCCGCAGGTGGGTATCAGACCGCTGGCTTTCCACGGGGCGTCGCCGTGCCCTCTGGTTGCAAGGGTCAGGCAAGCCACACTTGTTCCCACTCGAAACAAAGCATAGTCTTTCGCCGGTTTGTTTTACATCGGCAGGAAATCCTATGCGCCTTTTTCCAATTATCACGGCGATCCTTGTGGTTGCAGGTCTGTACCTGCTGGTGTTTCAACGTGATACAGTCGAAACGGCGGTGGGAACGCCTGCCGAAACTGTCAGCGAACAAGGCCCGGACACCGCGTCAAACGCCGAGGCTTCGCCCAGCAATGGTGTGTCCGTGGTTGCCCTGCGCAGCACCGCGCGCGAGATCGAATTGCCGATCCTGTTGCGTGGCCGGACCGAAGCGAACCGCCGGGTCGAACTGCGTGCCGAAACGACAGGGCAGGTCGTGTCCGCCAAGATTGCCAAAGGCAGCCTTGTGGACGAAGGCGATGTCTTATGCCAGCTTGACGCCGGCACCCGCGAAGCCAGTCTGGCTGAAGCAACCGCCCGTCTGGCCGAGGCCAAAGCCCGTGCACCTGAAGCCGATGCCCGCGTGATCGAAGCTCAGGCGCGGCTGGACGAGGCAACATTCAACCTGACTGCGGCGACCAAGCTGTCGGAAGGCGGTTTTGCCTCGGATACACGGGTGGCCAACACCAAGGCATCTGTTGAAACCGCCCGCGCCGGATATATCGCGGCACAATCCGGGGCCGCCAGTTCCGCTGCCGCCATTCAGTCTGCCGAAGCCGCCGTGGCCGCCGCCGAACGCGAGATCGAGCGGCTCGACATTCGCGCGCCCTTTCCCGGGACGCTGGAAACAGACACCGCTGATATCGGGACACTGTTGCAGCCCGGCGCGGCCTGCGCAACGGTTGTGCAATACGATCCGGTGCGCGTGGTCGGCAATGTTTCGGAGCTTCAGGTCGACAAGCTGAATATCGGACTTCCCGCCGATGTGCGACTTGCCGCTGGCCCCGAACTGTCAGGCAAAGTGACGTTTGTGGCCGATACAGCCGACCCCGTCACCCGAACCTTTCGTGTCGATGTCGAAATCCAACGCCCGGACGGGGCGCCGGTAATACGCGCAGGCCAAACCGCCGAGGTGGTGATCACCGGGAACGGTTTGCTCGCTCATCTGGTGCCACAAAGCGCGTTGACGCTGGATGATGACGGGCAACTGGGCGTTCGGATCGTCACCGTTGATGGCGAAGCAGGGTTCTCTGCTGTCTCAATGGTGCGTGACAGCGTCGAAGGTGTGTGGGTCACGGGGCTGCCTGAAACCGCAGATGTGATTGTTGTCGGACACCACTATGTCACCGACGGGGTGGCCCTTGATGTCACTTACCAGGAGCCGGGCATATGATCGGCATCATCGATTGGGCCGCTGATCGGGCCCGGATGGTCATTGCCTTTGTGATCCTGTCGGTTCTGTCCGGCGCGATCGCCTATGTCAGCCTGCCAAAAGAGGGAGAGCCGGATATCGAGATCCCGGCTCTTTTTGTTTCGGTCCCCTTCCCCGGTATTTCCGCAGCCGACGCCGAACAGCTTCTTCTGCGCCCGATGGAGACGGAGCTTGCGGATATCGACGGGTTGAAAACCATGTCCGGCACGGCCGCAGAAGGCTATGCTGGTGTGGCGCTGGAGTTTGAGTTTGGGTGGAACAAGACAAATGTCATGGCGGACGTGCGCGATGCCATGAACTCGGCCGAAGGAAAGTTTCCGCAAGGGTTTGACAGCTATTCCGTCAATGAAATCAACTTCTCCGAGTTTCCGATCATCATTGTGAACCTGACCGGCAAAGTGCCCGAGCGCACGCTTGTGCGACTGGCGCGAGAATTGCAGGACGAGTTGGAAGGGCTCGATGCTGTGCTGGAAGCCTCCCTCACCGGCTATCGCGACGAGATGCTTGAGGTCGAGATCGACCCGCTTAAGCTGGAAGCCTATAACGTCACGGCGGGAGAATTGATCCAGGTCGTGCAGAACAACAACCAGTTGATCGCGGCGGGCGATATCAAGACGCCCACGGGGTCCACCGCCGTCAAAATCCCCTCATCCTTTGACGAGGTGCAGGACGTTTACGATCTTCCCGTCAAGGTCAATGATGACAGCGTGGTCACTCTGGGCGATCTGGCGACGATCCGCCTGACCTTTGAAGACCGCGAGGGCACGGCGCGGTTCAACGGCGACACCACGGTGGCGCTGCAAGTTGTCAAAAGAAAAGGATACAACCTGATCGACACAGCCGCCGAGGTGCGCGGACTTGTGGACGAGACGCGCAAGAGCTGGCCCACGGAACTGCAACAAGCCGTCAAGATCGGCACATCGAACGACCAAAGCTATGTCGTCGACAGTATGGTGCGCCAGCTGGAAGGCTCGGTCATCACCGCCATTGCGCTGGTCATGATCGTGGTGTTGGGCGCGCTTGGCACAAGGCCGGCTTTGCTGGTGGGCTTTGCCATTCCAACCTCGTTCCTGCTGACCTTCGCGCTGTTTGGCGCGCTTGGGGTGACAGTGTCGAACATCGTGATGTTCGGCCTGATCCTTGCGGTGGGGATGCTTGTGGACGGCGCGATCGTGGTCGTCGAATATGCCGATAAGAAAATCACCGAAGGCGTGGGACCGATGGCGGCGTATACCGCCGCCGCGAAACGAATGTTCTGGCCCATCGTCAGCTCAACCGCGACCACGCTCTGCGCTTTTCTGCCCATGCTGTTCTGGCCCGGCATCCCCGGCGAATTCATGGGCTGGCTTCCCAAGACACTGATCTTCGTCCTTATGGCATCGCTGCTGGTAGCTCTGATCTATCTGCCGGTGGTCGGCGGCGTGTCTGGCCGGATCAGCCGCACGATAGGCTTCTTGTCCGATGCGCTGCGCGGGTTGCCCGTGTGGTTGCGTGTATTGCTGGTGCTGCCATCGCTCTATGTGCTGCTCCTGTCCGGCTTTCAGCTTTTGAACCCCGGCTATCTGTTTGGTGGCGTGCCCCCGTTTAAGGGGGCAATGGCGGTCCTGCCCGGCGCGGTGATGTTCCTGCTAGGGGCAACTGCCACGTCGATCACGCTGGGATCGCTCAGCTGGCATCGCGAGGCACGAAGGATCCAGGGTGGCTATCGCCGCACGTGGTTTGGGCATCTGATCCACTTCATCTCGGGCAACCCCATCATGCCGCTGGTGTCCATCGCACTGGTCATCGGATTCGTGGTGTCGACCTTCATGATGTATGGCCGCAACAATCTTGGCGTCGAGTTCTTTGCCGACAGCGAGCCGGAACAGGCCATCGTCTATGTCCGCGCCCGTGGCAACCTGAGCCTTGAAGAACAGGATGCGATGGTCAAACAGGCCGAGGAAATCGCCTTGTCCACCAAAGGCATCGAAACCGTCTTCGCATTTGCGGGTTCGGGCGGGTTGAACCAGAACACCGGCGGTGCGATGGGGCCGCGCGACAGCATCGGCCAATTGCAGATCGAGCTGGTGGCGTGGGCGGATCGCCCCTCGATCGAACAGGACGCGCCTTTATTTGGGTTGATCCCGTTCACCACGACCGAGATTGATCCTGAGTTTGATGGCGATGCGGTCATGGCCCGGTTGGAGGAGCGTCTGGCGACCCTGCCCGGTATTCGAACCGAGGTGTTGAACCTGAACCGAGGTCCGGCCTCGGCCAAACCCGTACATCTGCGCTTGAAAGGCGATGATTGGGACGCGCTGGAGCAGGCCGCCACCATGGCCATCAATCAATTCGCTGCCACCCCCGGCCTGACTGCCATCGAAGACACTCTGCCCCTACCCGGCATTGACTGGCAGATCGAAGTGGATGTGGAAGAAGCAGGCCGCTATGGCACGGATGTGGCCACCGTGGGCGGCATGGTTCAGCTTGTGACCAACGGTATCCTCCTGGACACGATGCGCGTCGACAGCTCGGACGAGGAAATCGAGATCCGCGTGCGCCTGCCGCAAAAAGATCGCGTCCTGTCCACACTGGACGGGTTGAAAATCCGCACCGCGACCGGCCTGGTGCCGATGTCAAACTTCGTGACACGCAAGCCCGTGCCCAGCCTTGCCCAGATCGACCGGGTGGATCAAAGCCGATATTACGACGTGAAGGCAGGTGTGCAGGACGGGTTGATCCGCCTGACCGATCCCGATGGGGCCGAAGAATACGTGACCTCGGCAGAAGCCGACCGGATCATGGCGACCGAAGACGGGGCCGATCTGACCCGCACCCCGGTTACACCCAGCGACCGGATCGCCGCCCTGACCACATGGATTGACGGGGCCGATCTGCCCGCAGGTGTCAGCTACGAATGGACCGGCGATCAGGAAGATCAGGCGGAAAGCCAGGCTTTCCTGGGACAAGCTTTCATCGGCGCGCTTGGCCTGATGTTCATCATTCTGCTGGCACAGTTCAACAGCTTCTACAACGCGGTACTGGTGCTGCTGGCGGTGGTTCTGTCCACCACCGGCGTGCTGATCGGGATGATGGTCATGCAACAACCCTTCTCGATCATCATGACCGGCACCGGGATCGTGGCACTGGCGGGGATCGTGGTGAACAATAACATTGTTCTGATCGACACCTATCAGGATTACGCCCGCTATATGCCGAAGATCGAGGCGATCACCCGCACCGCCGAGGCGCGCATCCGCCCGGTTCTCTTGACCACGATCACCACGATGGCCGGCCTGGCGCCAATGATGCTTGGCCTGTCGCTGGATTTCTTCAACGGTGGCTATTCTTTGGATGCCCCCACGGCACTTTGGTGGAAACAGTTGGCAACGGCTGTGGTGTTCGGGCTTGGCATTGCAACGGTGCTGACGCTGGTGTTCACGCCCTCCATGCTGGCGCTGCGGATCTGGATATCGGCAGGTGCTTATCGGTCTGCCAATGGCTTGCGCGCGCTGGCGCGCCGCTCGGGGCAAACCGCCCGCGATGTTGCACTTGATAAGGCTGCGCGCAAGACGACCTTGCGCGATCTGATTTGGGATCAACCGACGGATCGGGACGGCGATCTGCCAGACAGCGGGGACATGTCGCCCAATGTCGAGGACATCAACCGAATGCATGGCCTCCAAGCCACGTCCTCGGCTGTTGCGCCCGAACCCGCTCCTTTGTCAGACCCGGACGCGGCGGAGGAAAACCGGTCAGGCGGAAAGGATGCCGCCGAATAATCGCGGTATGATCCAGTCAGGCCGTCGCTGGCTCGTTATCACTCGGCCAGTTTCAGATGGCCTGAAGCGGGCATCTGGTCAGGGGTATCTTCCTGTGCGGCCTCGCTGGCTTGACGTGCCCACATCGCGGAATAGCGTCCGTCTTTTTCCAGCAAGGCGTCATGGCCGCCACGCTCAACCACTTCGCCCGCTTCCAGCACGATGATCTCATCCGCATCGACAATCGTGGACAGGCGGTGTGCGATGGTGATCACGGTGCGACCTTCGCCCATCTCGCGCAGACTTTCCTGAATGTCGCGCTCGGTCTGGGTGTCCAGCGCCGAGGTCGCTTCGTCCAACAGCAGGATCGGCGGATTCTTCAAAAGCGTGCGCGCGATGCCCACCCGCTGTTTTTCCCCGCCCGACAGTTTCAGCCCGCGTTCGCCCACCTGTGTCTTGTAGCCGTGAGGCAAGCTCATGATGAAATCATGTATTCTTGCGGCCTTCGCGGCGCCTTCGACCTCTTCCCGGCTGGCTTCGGGACGACCATAGGCGATGTTGTAGTATACACTGTCGTTGAACAGCACCGTGTCCTGCGGCACGACGCCGATCACACCATGCAGGCTGTCCTGCGTCACATCGCGCACATCCTGCCCGTCGATCTTCAGGCTGCCACCACTGACGTCATAAAACCGGAACAACAACCGCCCGATGGTGGACTTGCCAGACCCGGAGGGGCCGACAATCGCAACCGTCTTGCCTGCCGGAACGTCAATTGACACGCCCTTCAGGATCGGGCGCTTCGCATCGTAGCCGAAGCGCAAATCATCAAACTTCAACGCACCGCCAGTGATCTTGATGTCCGGGGCGCCGGGTTTGTCCGTCACTTCGGCGGGCTGTTCAAGCAAGTCAAACATCTCGCCCATATCGACAAGCGATTGGCGGATTTCACGATAAACCGTGCCGAGGAAGTTCAAAGGCAAGGTGATCTGGATCATATAGGCGTTGACCATGACGAAATCGCCGACCGTCAGGTCGCCCGCCTGCACACCAATGGCGGCCAGCACCATGACGCCCACCAGACCCAGCGTGATCAAAAGAACCTGTCCAAAATTCAGAAAGGCCAGTGAATACGAAGTCTTGAGCGCGGCGACTTCATATCCCGCCATGGCCACGTCATACCGTTCGGCTTCGCGCTTCTCGGCCCCGAAATATTTGACCGTCTCGAAATTCAGCAGGCTGTCGATGGCCTTTTGGTTGGCGTCGGTGTCCTGATCGTTCATTTCCTTGCGGATACGCACGCGCCATTCGGTCACTTTGAAAGTGAACCAGACATAGGCACCGATGGTCCCAACCACGACGGCCAGATACCAGACATCAAACACGAAAAAGAGGATGGCCGAGATCAGCGCAAGCTCCAGCACCAACGGTCCCATCGAAAACAGCATGAAGCGCAAAAGGAATTCGACCCCCTTCACGCCACGTTCGATGATCCGCGACAGACCACCTGTCTTGCGGGTGATGTGATAGCGCATCGACAGACGGTGAATGTGAGTGAACGTCTCCAGCGCCAGTTGACGCAGGGCGCGCTGTCCCACGCGGGCGAACACCGCGTCGCGCAACTGTTGAAACCCGCTGGTCATGATCCGTGCCATGCCATAGGCCAGCGTCAAACCGATTGCGCCCATCGCCAGCGCCCAGGCTTCCCCGGTCGCCTCGCCGCTCAGCACATCAACCGCGCCCTTGTACAGAAAGGGCGTCAGGACCGAGATCACTTTGGACGCCAGAAGCATCACCAGCGCGATCACCACGCGCCGTTTCACCCACGGTTTGTCCTCTGGCCACAAATATGGGGCGACACGTTTGATCGTGCGCCAGCCATTCTTCGGCGCTTCGGTCGAGGTGATACGGGAGGGGGCCATGCGATACCTTATCTTGGCGGGCGATGTCTTATCTGCGCGGTGAGATCAGACAGCGCTTGTATCATTTCAATATTTCACCGATATTTGAAATATGAAGCAGAGTCGAGTCCTCAGATCCCTGTCAGCCATGGCACATGACACACGTTTGGAAATCGTGCGCCTGCTTGTGCCCCTTGGCAAAGATGGGTTGGCCGCGGGCGCCATTGCCGAAGCGCTTGGTGTATCAGCATCTGGCCTGTCGTTCCACTTGTCCCAATTGGAAGCCGCAGGACTTGTAACATCACGCAAAGCATCGCGCCATGTCATCTATGCCGCGGACTGCAAGGCCCTTGGCGGTGTCATCGCCTATTTGCTGAACGATTGCTGCGCGCGCGATCCGGATATCTGTGCCTGCACTGACACCACCGAAGGAGTGTCAACGCTGTCCAAAGGCGGTACAGATCACTCCGGATCGGGGATCGCGAAAACCTGACCGGGATAGATCAGGTCCGGGTCGCGGATCTGTTCGCGATTGGCGGCAAAGACGCGCACATAAAGCGGCCCTTCCCCAAGATGTTCGCGCGCGATCGCCCAAAGTGTTGACCCGGGTTGCACCGTCACCGCCTCGACACGTGCTTTCGGGGTTTCAGGGTCCGCATTCGCCACGGCAGCCAATTGGGTGGGTTCTTCGCGTTTGAACGGTGTCTCGGTGCGCGATGTGACGGATCCGTCCTCGGCCAGTTCATCCACACGCAGAGTATAGACCCCGCTGTCCACTTCTGGCAAAGGCACGCGCCATTGGCCGCTTTCCGTTATCTCGCCGATCTCGATCGGTTTGTTGTCCAGATAGACACGCAGGTTGGCACCACTTTGCCCGCGACCCGACAAGGCAACGTCGCCGGTTTCGTCATAGGTAATTGCGTCAATGACGATATTGTCGACTGCGGGAAGACCCGTGCCATCCTGCAACACTGCGATACCCTCGTCATCCGCCAGCAGAACTTGCGGGGCGGCGACCGTGGCGTCAGGCGTTTCCGGGCTTGAGGTATCTGTTTCAGCCATGGCAGGCGTATCGCCGCCGTCTGGCGTTTCAGCGACCGGCTCGGGGGTCGGGGCAGGCGTGGTTGGGGCGATCAGAACGGTCTGCGGGCTTTCGCTGTTCTCAACAACCTTGCCGCTTTCATCCAGTGTGGAAAAGCCCAGTGCACCTGGGGTTTCGACGGGAATGTCCAGCAGGGCCACAAAGTTTCCATCGCTGCCCACTTCGACATCCTCAAGCGGTGCGCCATCCAGCGTCAATTGAATGGTGCTTCCGGGTTCGGCATGGCCAGCGACCACGGCACTGCCATCCGGGTCCACGCGGACAACGTCGAAACCGGGCGCTGAACCGGGCGAGGTCGGCACCTCTGCCGCCCCGTCTGCGACATCCTCGGACGCAGGCGAAGCAACATCTGCCTTCGGGTTGTCCGCTGCCGGGGTATCCGTCGGCGGTGCAGAAGTTTCTGCAACCGGATCAGGTGAAACAGGTGACGGTTGCTGCGCCCAGAAATACCACGCCACACCAATCGCAACCGCAAGAACGGCTCCTGCCGCCACCTTAAGCCCGGTTGCCTTGTCAGCGTTGCCTGTTTCTGTTGTCATTTGCGTCCCCTGTCGGCCGATCTTTAAGCCGCACCTGCTTGTTGAACAGTAGCAATCCCGCTAACACCGGTCAAAAGATCATTCAGGCGGCAACGAATTGGGGACATCCATGACACAGCACACAGCATCGGTTTGCGTCTACTGCGGCTCGCGGTTTGGCACGGACCCGGCCTTTCGCGAAGCCGCAACGGCGCTTGGCACTGCATTGGCGGGCAACGGATGGCGGCTGGTCTATGGGGCTGGGGATGTGGGGTTGATGGGAACAGTGGCCATCGCTGCGCAGGCCGAAGGCGCGCAGACCTTTGGCGTCATCCCCCAGCATCTGATGAAATGGGAGGTGGGCAAACGCGACCTGACCACCTTCATCGTGACCGAAAATATGCACGAGCGAAAAAAGGTCATGTTCATGAACTCCGATGCCGTGGTGGTATTGCCGGGTGGTGCGGGGTCACTGGACGAATTCTTCGAGGTGTTGACATGGCGCCAACTGGGCCTACATGCCAAGCCCATCCTGCTTTTGAACGTCAACGGTTTCTGGGATCCGTTGGTCGCGCTGTTGGACCATGTAATCAATCAGGGGTTCGCCGAAGGCACCCTGCGCGACTTTGTGACCGTCGTTACCGATGTGGATCAGGCGATCACAGCCCTGCGCGACGCTCTGTCATGACGATAGGCCTCAGCTGAATAGATCGCAAGCGCCAACCAGATCATCGGGAAGGCGATCATGTGCCAGATCGTGACCGTCTCGCCCAGCACAACGACCGCACAGGTGAATTGAAGGCTCGGATTCAGATATTGCACCAACCCCACCGTGGACAGCGCCAAACGGCGTGAGGCATAGCTGAACAACACCAGCGGTACAGCCGTGATCAGGCCCGAGACCACAAGCAGAACACTGTCCCACCAATCGGTGCCGAACACGCCACCCGTGCGCCCAACGATCCCCTGCCAACCGGCAAAATGGGTGCCCAGCAGCCAGATTATGGCAACGGGGGCCAATATCAGCACCTCGGCCGTCACAGACACAATGGGGCCAGATGTCATGGTCTTTTTGATCACACCATAGATCGCGAAGGTGCCCCCCAGCAGCAACGAGAGCCAAGGCGCGACGCCAAGACCCAGGGTCAGCGTCAACACCGCCGTCGTCGCCAAGGCCAACGCTATGGCCTTGCCTCTGGTTATCACTTCACCAAACAAGACACGACCAAGGACCACCATGGCGAGGGGAAAGATGAAATAGCCAAGACTGGCCTCTACCACCATACCGATTTGAACCGACAGGATGAACCCGCCCCAATTGACCGATATCACAAGCGCTGCGAGGGCAACCAGCAGTGCCGACTGTCCGCGAAACAACGCAGGCAGATGCCCAAGGCGCCCTTGCACAGCCAATAACAGACCGAACATCGCCAATGACCAAAGCGTTCGGTGGCTAAGCACCTCCAATGGTGGCACGTGTTCCAGAAGCTTATAATACAGCGGCGACAAGCCCCAAACGGTGCAGGCGACTATGATCGCCGCGATCCCTTTCCTGGTCTCACTCATCGCGTGTGCTCCGGCTGCTGACCGATAAGTCTTGGCACAGAAAAAGCGGCCACCCAAGGGGCGACCGCCATGATGTTTCGTGATGCGTCCGGCAACAGAAACGTTGCCGCAGACCGGTCCGGATTACAGGCGCGACGCCACGTTTTCCCAGTTCACGAGGTTGTTCAGGAAGTTGTCCAGATAGGCGGGGCGCTTGTTGCGGAAGTCGATGTAATAAGAATGCTCCCACACATCGCAACCCAGCAGCGCGGTCTGACCGAAGCACAGCGGGTTCACGCCGTTTTCGGTCTTGGTGACTTTCAGAGCGCCATCCGTGTCTTTCACCAGCCAGGCCCAACCCGAACCGAACTGGCCCGCACCCGCGGCGGCAAATTGCGATTTGAACTCGTCAACCGAGCCGAAACTGTCATTGATCGCCTTCTCAAGCTCGCCCGGCATCGCGGTCTTGCCCGGCCCCATCATCTCCCAGAATTGGTTGTGGTTCCAAAGCTGGCTGATGTTGTTGAAAATGCCGTTTTGCGCGACGGCCGATTTGTCATAGGTGCCGGTGATGATATCTTCCAGCGACTTGCCGTCCCACTCGGTCCCGGCGATCAGCTTGTTGCCATTGTCCACATAGGCCTTGTGGTGCAGGTCGTGGTGATATTCCAGCGTTTCCGCTGACATACCGAAATCGGCCAGCGCGTCGTGTGCGTAAGGAAGATCGGGAAGTTCAAAAGCCATATCTAGCCCCCTGTTCATGCGTGTTTCCGTTACAACCTAGATGGGGTAGCGGACGGGGGAAGGTCAAGGGGCAAGGCGGAATTCCACCCAGCCCCCGGACTGTTATTTCACCGTGCATTTGCCTTTGGCGCGAAATGTGTTGCGATAGCCGACCGGCTTCATCGAAGCGATGGCAGTCCCTGTTGCCTTCTGATAGGTCAGACGAAAGGCAAGTTTGGCGACACGGTTTCCGGTTCGCTGCGTAGCCTTCCCGTCAACTTTTTCGACGGTCCAAGTGAATGTCGTCCGCTTGGCGTTGTCGACGTCAATCTTGGCAGCGATCGGTTCGCCGAACATGTTTTGGATAAGCCCGTCAATCACACTGATCTTGCCGTTGTCGTCGGTGACAATGATGTGCGGGGGAATGCCTTTGTTGTCGCCGGACCCGGCTTCGTCAACCTTACAATCATAGGTTTTCGCAAATCCCGGCGCTGCGACCCCTATTGTTGCAACGCAAGCAACAATCGCCATATACTTTGTCATATTTTCATACCCTTACACTTACTTCTTCGCGCAGCGGAATATCGGTGCAGGTCAGGTATCACAACCCTTTTTGGTTGAGGCTGCGATGAGTTTTCTCTACTTATCATAACGTCACCCCGGATCGCGATCCGAAATGACGTATCCCCGACGGATCAGCCTAGCTGAACACCTCGCCCCCCGGCTTGGCCGCATCCTTCAGCAGATCGAACGCGTATTGCGCAACCGAGCGGAAACAGACCAGAACCGCAGTCTCGTCATCTTCCAGATAGAACGCGGCGGGGATCTGGGCGATGCGGGTGCGACGCAGCATGCCGGGCTGCATGAGCGAGGTATCGGCGGGGGTCAGTTTGGCGATCACTTCGCGACAAGCGGTCCCCTTCACGCGAAACACCGCGCGGGCGTCTGAGACATTGACCACCAGAGCATGCTCTTTTGCCAGCGCCCTGGTCGCGGCCTCAACCACTTTCGGGGCCTCAATGTGGTCGGTGATCAGCAAAAGCTCATCGGGAGACATCCAGCCAACACGGCCCTTTACGCCGTCGGTGATCTTGCCCTGCCCCGGAATGGCCGCGCCCGTGGCGGCTTTCACCGCCTTGGCAACACCTGTCGATGACAGGTCGCCACGCAGCGTGATCATGCCGACCAATCCGGCCTCTTCAACCTTGCAGTAGCCGTCAAAGGACGCGCCTTGAAGTGCCGACACAGCATCAGACATTTTGCTTCTCCCCGTCCTTGTCATAGAAGACCGGATCGCAGATCCGCGCCTTGATCACCGTGTTCGACCCATCCACCGTCGGAAAGTCCACCACTTCGCCCATCCGGTCCGGTCCATGCTTCACAAGCCCCATCGCAATGCCTTTCTTGAGCGTCGGCGAATAATAGGTCGAGGTCACACGCCCGATCATGTTGCGCTGGCCATATTCGTTATTGCCATCGGCCACCGCATAGGCCCCGTCCGGCAGAACCGATCCGTCCAGCGTTTCAAGCCCGACCAGTTTCCAGCGATCGGGGTCGGTCATGTGGCTGCGCTGTTGGGCGCGTTTGCCAAGAAAATCCTCTTTCTTCTTGGAAATCGCCCAGTTCAGCCCCAGATCCTGCGGGATCACGGTGCCGTCGGTTTCGTCCCCGATCATGATGAACCCCTTTTCGGCCCGCATGATGTGCAGACATTCGGTGCCATACGGCATGACGCCGAACTCTTCCCCCGCCTCAAGCAGCGTATCCCAGAAGGCGCGGCCCTGGCTGGCGGGCACGGCGATCTCGTATGACAGCTCGCCCGAGAACGAGATGCGATAGACGCGCGCGTCGAACTCACCGATCTTGCCGTCTTTCCACTGCATGAAGGGCAGAGTTTCCTTGGACACATCCATCCCGCCCAGTTTCTCAAGCAGCTTGCGCGCGTTGGGGCCGACCACGGCGACCTGCGCCAGTTGCTCGGTCACGTTGGCAACATAAACTTTCCAGTCCCACCATTCGGTTTGCAGCCATTCCTCCATCCACGCGTGGATGCGGTCGGCGCCGCCCGAGGTGGTGTGGCAGAGCCACGTGTCGTCATCTATGCGGGCCACAACACCGTCATCGGACAGGAAACCGTTTTCCGAGCACATCAGACCATAGCGGCATTTGCCGACGGCCAGGTTCGACATCATGTTGGTATACATCATGTCCAGAAACTTGCCCGCATCCGGCCCCTTGACGATCAGCTTGCCCAGCGTCGAGGCATCCAGCAGCCCCAGCTTTTCGCGGGTATTCAGGACCTCGCGATGCACGGCTTGCTCGTTGGTCTCGCCCGGCTTGGCATAGCAATAGGGCCGACGCCAATGGCCGACGGGTTCCATATAGGCACCCGCGTCTTCGTGCCACTGGTGCATCGGCGTGCGCCGGATCGGCTGGAAGATTTCGTGGCGCGCTTCGCCAGCAATCGCCCCGAAGCTGATCGGGGTATAGGGTGGGCGGAAGGTTGTCGTGCCGGTCGCCGGGATCGGTTGACCCAATGCGTCAGAAAGTACCGCCAATCCATTGATATTGGACAATTTACCTTGGTCTGTCGCCATACCCAACGTGGTATAGCGCTTGGTGTGTTCAACGCTTTCATAGCCCTCGCGCGCGGCCAACTGCACGTCCGACACCTTCACGTCATTCTGATAATCCAGCCACATTTTCATGCGTTTCTGATGACCAGCGCCCTGCGGCATGATCCAGACGGGGGCCATGGGCTGCGTGCTTTCGGCCTCCGCCTTTGGCCCCGCCTTGCGCACGGCTTTGCCGCCTGCCGCCTTGGCGGCCCGCTTGCCTGCCTCATAGGCATTCGACAAGACCCCCGCCAACCCCATCGGACCCGAGGCTGAGCCTGCGGTGACAACAAAGGGCTGACCGTCATGCCCGGTGGGTGCACGGTCAGGATCGGGGCGGAAATGCGCCTGCTCCTCGTCCCAGATCAGCTTGCCTCCACAATGCGACCACAGGTGCACGACAGGCGACCAACCGCCCGACATGGCGACTGCGTCGCAGGCAATTTCCTCGACCGCGGCACCCTCGCCCGCTTGGGCGCAGATCGAGACTCCGGTGACGCGCTTGCCGCCGTTCACCTTGGCAATCGCCTTGCCAACCTCGACCCGGATGCCGGCGGCGCGAGCAGCTTCTGCCAACGGGCCGTTGGAATGATCTCGCGCGTCCAGAATAACCGGCACGTCAAGCCCGGCTTCTTTCATCACAAGTGCAGTGCGGTAAGCGTCATCATTGTTGGTCACAACCACGGTGCGGTCGCCCACGGACACGCCCCAGTTCACCGCATAATCGCGCACGGCCGAGGCCAGCATCACGCCGGGGATATCATTGCCCGCAAAGGACAAGGGACGTTCAATCGCACCGGTCGCGGTGACGATCTGCTGCGCACGGATGCGCCACAGGCGATGGCGCGGGCGGTCATCGCCCGGCGTATGATCGGCCACACGTTCATAGCCCAGCGCATAGCCGTGGTCGTAGACGCCCGATCCCATCATGCGGGTGCGCAGGGTGACGTTTTCCATGCCTTCAAGCTCGGCCAGCGTCGCGGCGATCCAGTCATCGGGCGACTGCCCGTCGATCTCGCCCCCGTCAACCGGCGCACGTCCGCCCCAATGGTGGGTCTGCTCCATCACCAGCGTTTTCACGCCCGAACGACCAGCGGCCAGAGCAGCCGCCAGACCGGCAACACCGCCACCGATCACCACGACATCGGTGTGGTGATAGAAATGCTCATAGCGATCCACGTCCGCCTCGGTCGGGACTTTGCCCAGACCAGCGGATTTGCGGATGATCGGCTCGAACACATGCTTCCAAGCGGGCGCGGGTGCCATAAAGGTCTTGTAATAGAACCCCGCCGGCAGGAAGCGCGCGGCGTAGTTGTTCACCACGCCCACATCGAACTCAAGGCTCGGCCAGTGGTTTTGCGAGGTGCAGGTCAGACCGTCAAACAGCTCGGTCGTGGTGACGCGTTGGTTGGGTTCAAAACGCCCGCCCTGCCCCATGTTTACAAGCGCGTTGGGTTCTTCCGCGCCGGATGCGACGATGCCACGCGGGCGGTGGTATTTGAACGACCGACCCACCAGCATCTGGTCTTCGCCCAGAAGGGCCGCGGCCAGCGTGTCGCCCTCATACCCCTTCATACGTTTGCCGTTGAAGGTGAAGTTCTTTGGTTTCGAACGGTCGATCAGGCGACCGCCTTGTGCCAGACGGGTGCTCATTTCCAGCCCCCCCATTCAGGATGTTTCTTCTTGATCTTGGCGACCAGTTCTTTCGGCGGCTCATAGGTCTGGGCCGGATAGGTGCCGTAAACCTCAAGCGTCATGGTGTTGCGCGCCGCGTGGAACCACTTGCCGCAACCCGACACGTGCCGCCAGCGTTCAAAATGAACGCCTTTGGGGTTCGCGCGGTGAAACAGGTAGGTCTCGAAATCATCATCGGACGAGCCGGGCCCGAAACGCTTCAGATGCGCCTCGCCGCCGCCATGCAGGTCCGTTTCATCGGCCATCACGCCGCAGTATGGGCATTCAAGGATCAGCATTTTAGACCTCCACAGTTAGAAAGTGCGACAATCCAATCGCCAAATATTCCACCAATCGAGCCTAAGATCGTTACCCATGTGACATGTGGTCCGACAATGCCTTTGGGAATCACATGGCCGGCGGAATCAAACATTTCCGCCCCATGACCAGTCAGAAATTCGCGCTTTTCCAAGTAAAAGAACACGCCAACCGACCACAATATCGCCAATGATGAGAGCTTCGAAAAAGCATTTGGGACACCCAAGCGAAGCTCCATCAGTAGACCACTTGCAAACAATGCGAGGGCAACCAACCACAACATTATGACATACGGGCG
Organism: Aliiroseovarius sp. B-4; assembly: GCF_056857795.1. NCBI lineage: Bacteria > Pseudomonadati > Pseudomonadota > Alphaproteobacteria > Rhodobacterales > Paracoccaceae > Aliiroseovarius > Aliiroseovarius sp. B-4. The sequence continues at coordinate 109,117 of NZ_JBSXNV010000031.1, read as the reverse complement.
CAACCGCTTCGATTGATCCTGCTTATTAGGATAGTCCGTCATCAGTGCGCCACCCCCGCAGCCACGCTTTCATCAATGAAGCGTCCCTCGGTGAAGCGGTTCAGGCCGAACGCGCCAGCCAGCGCGCCGGGTTCGCCCTTGGCCACGGTTTCGGCCATGGCCCAGCCCGATCCGGGGATCGATTTGAAGCCGCCTGTGCCCCAGCCGCAGTTGATGAAGCAGTTGCCCAAGGGCGTTTTGCCGATGATGGGGGAACGGTCGCCGGTCACGTCCACGATGCCGCCCCATTGGCGCAGCATTTTCAGGCGCGAGATGATGGGGAAGGTCTCGACCAAGGCGCGCACGGTTTCTTCCACGTGGTGGAATGATCCGCGCTGGGTGTAGTTGTTGAACCCGTCCGTGCCGCCACCGATCACAAGCTCGCCTTTGTCAGACTGAGACATATAGCCGTGCACGGTGTTGGCCATCACGACCACGTCGATACAGGGCTTGATCGGCTCGGACACCAGTGCTTGCAGCGCGACGCTTTCCATCGGCAGACGGAAGCCCGCCATATCCGCCAGCGCCCCCGCATTGCCCGCGACAACCATCGCCAGCTTGTCACAATCAATCTGACCGTGGGTGGTATCAACCCCGGTGACGTTGCCGCCCGACTGACGCACCCCGGTCACTTCGCATTTCTGGATGATGTCCATGCCCATGTCGGAACACGCACGGGCATAGCCCCACGCGACCGCATCGTGCCGCGCCGTGCCGCCGCGGGCCTGCCACAGCGCGCCCAGAACGGGATAGCGCGGACCGTTGATGTTCATGATCGGCACCAGTTCCTTGACGCGCTGGGGCGAGATGAACTCGGTCTTCACACCTTGCAGCGCATTGGCATGCGCCGTGCGCTCATATCCGCGCACCTCGCTTTCGGTCTGGGCCAGCATCATGACGCCACGCGGGCTGAACATGACGTTGTAGTTCAGGTCCTGGCTCATCGTCTCGTAAAGCGAGCGGGCCTTTTCATAGATCGCCGCAGAAGGGTCTTGCAGATAGTTCGACCTGATGATCGTGGTGTTACGACCGGTGTTACCGCCGCCCAGCCAACCCTTTTCGATGATCGCCACATTGGTGATCCCGAAGTTTTTACCCAGATAGAAGGCCGTGGCCAACCCGTGCCCACCCGCGCCCACGATGACCACATCGTATTTCTTCTTCGGCTTCGGTGAAGCCCAGGCGCGTTCCCACCCCTGGTGATAGCGCGCAGCCTCACGCGCAATGGCAAATGCAGAATAGCGTCGCATGCGAATCCCCTTGGTTGGGCGCTCTGGTTCATGTCGGTTCTAGACTCTAGCGACGTTTTCTCACGACAATCCAGCGTCATATGAAATGAAAAAGGCGACATGAACCGTCATTTGCGGCTCTACGCGGCTTCGTGATTGTCGCACCTGATCATTAAGGGTTTTGCCCGTCCCCTTTGCACATTAGATGAAGGGAAACGTAAACACGCGGAGGAACCATGGTTTTCTGGCTGCTCATCGGGGCACTGACCCTCGCCACCATTCTGGTTCTGGCGCGACAAATGCTGCGCCTGCGCGATACCGCAACCTCGAATGACGACGACACATCGAAGCTGAGTTCTGACATGAAGGTCTATCGCGACCAGCTCAGCGAATTGGATCGCGATGTTGCACGTGGCACGGTGACAGCCCAGGACGCAGAACGCGCGCGCATCGAGATCTCGCGTCGCTTGCTTGAGGCCGACAAGGCAGCTCAAGCCAAAACCCGACCAACCGACGCGCCTCGAACCCTCAGCCGACTGGCGCTCGGTCTGTGTGCAATCCTGCTGGCAGGCGGCGCATTCGGTCTTTACTGGTTTCTCGGTTCACCGGGCTTTCAGGATTTGGGCCGTGAAAAGCGCATCGCCAAGAGCCAGGAAATGCGTGAGAGCCGCCCCAGCCAGGCCGAGGTCGAAGCGGACATGCCGCCGTGGCCCGGCCCCCCCGCCGAAGCGCCCGCGGATTATCTTGAGCTGATTGAGGGCTTGCGTGACGCCGTCACCAAAAACCCCGATGATCCGCACGGGTTGGACCTGCTGGTCCAGCACGAAGCCGCCATCGGCAATATGGTCGCGGCGCACAAGGCGATGGGACATCTGATTGAGGTAAAAGGCGCCGCTGCAACAGCAGACGATTTTGTCCGGCAGGCCGACCTGTTGGTCAATGCGGCTGGTGGATTCATCTCGCCCGAGGCGGAAGACATGCTCGGAAAGGCGCTTGAGCGTGACCCCAATCACCAATTGGCGCGCTATTATTCCGGGCTGATGTTCGCCCAGAACGGCCGCCCCGACATGGGCTTCAACTTGTGGCGCGGTTTGTTGGAAGAAGGACCGGACACGGCCATCTGGTGGTCCTCGGTGCGTTCGCAGATCGGCAGCCTCGCAACCTTTGCGGGCGTGGACTACACACCGCCTGACGCGCCCACACGCCCGGCCATGCCCAACCTGACGGGTCCCAGTGCCGATGACATCGAAGCTGCACAAGAGATGAGCGGAGAAGATCGCGCCGCGATGATTCAGGGGATGATCGACCAGCTTTCCGAACGACTGGCGACCGAAGGTGGCACACCCGAAGAATGGGCGCGCCTGATCAACGTGTTGGGCGTTGTCGGCAACACCGGGCGCGCCAGCACGATCTGGGACGAGGCCCAAACCCTGTTTCAGAACAATCCCGATGCGTTGGCAACCGTTCGCATAGCCGCCGAACAGGCCGGGGTCGCCCCGTGATCTTCGAAACGGTCCAGGAGTTTGCCGCCGCGCTGCCCCCGATGTCGGCGCTTGCCGGGCTGGACCTTGGCACCAAGACCATCGGGGTTGCGGTCTCTGACCGGATGCGACAGGTCTCGACCCCGCTGGAAACCATCAAACGCACCAAATTCACTGCTGACGCTGCCCGGTTGCAGACAATTATCACGGATCGTGAATTGGGCGGGTTGATCCTTGGCCTGCCGCGCAACATGGACGGCAGCGAAGGTCCACGCGCTCAATCCACCCGCGGTTTCGCCCGCAATCTGGAGAAACTGACCGATATCCCCATCACCTTTTGGGATGAACGCCTGTCCACCGTTGCCGCCGAACGCGCCCTGCTAGAGGCGGATACCTCCCGAAAGCGTCGCGCCGAGGTGATCGACCATGTCGCCGCAGGCTATATCCTGCAAGGTGTGTTGGATCGAATGAGGCATCTGTAATGTCAGACGACATCTGGAAACGGGACGAGGTCGAAAGCCCCTGTATAAACATCTGTGTGGTCCTCCCGACCGCGCGCATCTGCACCGGATGTTACCGCTCGATTGACGAGATCGCCCATTGGTCCCGATTATCGCCCGACGCACGCCGCGCGGTGTTAAGTGAATTGCCGGGCCGCAAAACGCAATTGTCAAAACGACGCGGCGGGCGCAAATCGCGGCTCAGCCAGACCTGAAACCGCTCTCCACAACGTGACCCGGCGCGGCGGAAATTGCGGATAAGATCAGGGCAAAAGGACGCCCGATGACCTCATTTCTCCGCTATGTCTTTGGCGCAATTGCGCTGCTTGTTGCGTCACCTTCGCTTGCGGAAGGTTGGAAAACCAGACCCGGTGACACCAGAATGGAGCAGGCCGACCTGAGCAGCACTGTGTCGGGCCAAACGCTGACATTCTACGATGGCGCCACCGCCGTCTTCAATCGGGACGGGACATATTCCTATACCTATGGCGGCGGCGGAACATGGCTGGGCGAATACAAGATCGGCACTGACAGCACTGCCTGCGTGGTGTTCGTAACGGGGGTGTCGCGCTGCGACCTTTATGTCATGAACAAAGACCGGCTGGTTCTGATCACGAAAAACGATCTAAGATTTCCGATCCAGTCAATCACCGAACATTGACGCCAATGGCCAACCCAAACCGTCAACGAAGGGGCTTCGCCGCTCATGCCTTTGGTGCTCATCCAAGGATGTTTGGGGCCAGAGGAAGGACAGCAGATCCTACCTCGCAGCCCGAGCGCACACTGATCGGCATTAAGCACCGCGTGACTTATCAACGACCATGGAAATGCGAGGATTTGCGTTTCTTCTGGCCAAAAATATCCTGGGGGTGAGAGCCGTCGGCTCGAGGGGGCAACGCCCCCACATTACTCCGCCGCCTCTTCGGACTGCTTCTCGAGTTCCGCGGCGCGCTTCTCGACCAGTTCTACGATATGGTCGACCATTTTTTCGTTGTCGAGCTTGTGATCCTGCTTGCCCGCCACATACACCATGCCTGACCCGGCACCACCGCCAGTAAAGCCGACATCGGTCATCAGCGCCTCGCCCGGGCCGTTTACCACGCAGCCGATGATCGACAGGCTCATGGGGGTATGAATATGCGCAAGGCGTTCTTCCAACGTCGCGACGGTCTTGATCACATCAAACCCCTGCCGCGCACAGGAAGGGCAGGAGATGATGTTGACCCCCCGGTGCCGCAGCCCGAGGCTTTTCAGAATTTCAAAGCCCACCTTGACCTCTTCCACCGGGTCGGCAGACAGGCTGACACGGATCGTGTCCCCGATCCCGGCCCAAAGCAGATTGCCCAGTCCGACGGCGCTCTTGATGGTGCCGGACACAAACCCGCCCGCCTCGGTGATCCCAAGATGGATCGGCGCGTCCGTTGCCTCGGCGATGCCGTGATAGGCAGCCGCGGACAGGAACACATCGGAGGCTTTCACGCTGATCTTGTAGTCCCGGAAATCGTTGTCTTCGAGGATCCGAATGTGGTCCAGACCGCTTTCCACCATCGCTTCGGGGCAAGGTTCGCCATATTTTTCAAGCAGGTGGCGTTCAAGGGATCCAGCGTTCACTCCAATGCGGATCGAGCAGCCGTGATCTTTTGCGGCCTTGATCACTTCACGTACTCGGCTTTCATCACCGATATTGCCGGGGTTGATGCGCAGGCAGGCCGCGCCTGCCTCGGCAGCTTCGATGGCGCGTTTGTAGTGAAAATGGATATCCGCCACAATCGGCACCGGGCTTTCAGCGGTGATCTCTTTCAGCGCGGTTGTCGCTGCAACATCCGGGCAGGAGATGCGCACGATATCGGCTCCGGCCTCTGCGGCCGCCATAACCTGTGCCAATGTCGCCTTCACATCAGAGCTGTCGGTGTTCGTCATCGTTTGCACGGCAATCGGTGCCCCGCCGCCCACCGGTACGTTGCCGACCATAACCTGCCGCGACTGACGCCGTTCGATGTCACGCCATGGACGGATTGGATTGTGAGACATGGGGATCACTCTTTCGCCGATATGTTCGCGGCCAGGGATAGCGCGCGCGGGACGCGGCGACAAGCACGCACCGCCACTGCGCGATTGCAATGTATGATGTTACTGAGCCGGGTTCAGTTCAGCCACATAGGTCGCCAGATCGGCGTCATTCGCCAGATCAGCGATGGCGAAGACCTCGGTCAAGGCCTCTTGTGACAAGGCCACGTTTTTCACGACAGACGGACCATCACCCGATGGGCCATAGGCGGTGCCGTTCACGGCGAAGTAAACCGATCCCGCATTGCCGGTGCGCATCACAGGTGCCTGTTCGGTTTTGGGCAACACGTAATGCTCGCCCGCATCCAGTATCTTTTCGAAGATGACGGTTCCATCCGCAGATTGGATACGAACCCAAGACGGGCGTACGGCAAATATGGCGACTTCCGCTGCTTCAGCACCCAGAACTTGCACTGCACGGGTGGCAGATTCGGCATTTCCTTCAGCGGTCGGGGAAATTCCATCAGCGGTCGGGGAAATTGCATTTGCTGCAATCCGTTGCGTGTCACGCGAAGCAATCGCATCGCTGTTCGGGCTTGATCCAAACAACGCGGGTGCGGCCCCCAGATCAGGCGCAGTCACACCGGCCAGCACACCAACGCTGGCAGGATCGAGAGTCGAGATTGGTGCATCCCGATGGGTCAGAACCGGCACTTCCAGCGCCTGCGGACGATAAAGCCGATCCAGTGCTTCCGCCGACGGGGGCTGGGACAGTCCCGCACCGGCTTCGGCCATGATTTCAGTGTCGTCATCCGCGGCAAAGCTGGCAGGTCCACCGCCAACATCCGGCAACTCGGCCAGCACACCGGGCGTTTGTTCAATCGGCGCGAAATCGACACGTTGAATTTCCTGCAACACGGACCAACCGCCATAGCCAAGCAACCCGATCAGCGCCGCAAGCACGGCCACCGAGCCGACAGCGCCGGGCTCGATCCCTGCAAAAATGCTTTCGGTCTGGGGCACCCAGTTGGCATTGGGATTGGCCAGCGGATCGCCACTGTGATCAGCCCGTTTCGTAACTTTTTTGGTCTTGTCAGACTGGCTGGAGGCACTTGCGGAAAGTCCATGCGCGGTGGTGAACCCACTTTCCTTGCAGAAGGTCTTATAGGCCCATTCCGGGTCCATCCCCAAATACCGGGCATAGGACCGGACATAGCCTGCTATGAAGCCCTGTGTTTCAAATGCGGACACATCGGCGTTTTCAATGGCGGCAATATAGGTGGCTTTGATCTTGAGTTCGCGCTGGACATCCAACAGCGATTTACCAAGCGTCGCACGTTCGCCACGCATGACATCGCCAAGTCGCAGATCGAAAGAATCAAAGCCGGTTGGCTTCTCTTCTTCCTCGACCCGAGACGTGTTCCAACGCCCGATCATCCAGCTGCTCCTCGTGCCTCATGTGTCCCAAATGAAGCCAACGATTCGCGGTCGTTGCCTTCGCTAACGGAAAGGTAACACATTCTCACAAAATGTGCAGTCCGTGATTGGAGTTAAGCAGAAAGCTCGGCGCGATTTAGCTCACAATGCGACCAGAGCTGATCAAGGGCGTTGATCAGGGCATCCATTTCCTTGGGTCCATGCACCGGCGACGGGGTAAACCGCAGCCGTTCCGTACCGCGTGGGACCGTAGGAAAATTGATCGGCTGCACGTAAATACCGAAGTTTTCCAATAACATATCTGACAGTTGCTTGGTATGGACGGGGTCGCCGACAATCAGCGGAACGATGTGCGAATCATGGTCGATGATTGGAAGTCCAAGCGCTTTCAAGCGGGTTTTTAGAATCTTGGCCTGGGTCTGGTGCGCCTCGCGCAAAGCCTGATCTTCTTTCAGGTGTCTGACCGACGCCGCTGCCCCTGCCGCCACGGCCGGGGGGAGCGATGTGGTGAAGATAAAGCCCGGTGCATAAGAGCGCACGGCGTCACACATTTTCGCGGATGCGGCGATATAGCCGCCCATCACGCCATAGGCTTTTGCCAGGGTGCCGTTGATGATGTCGATCCGGTGCGCAAGGTTGTCACGCTCTGACACCCCTGCCCCGCGCGGGCCATACATGCCCACCGCATGCACTTCGTCGATATAGGTCAGGGCGCCGAACTCGTCCGCCAGATCACAAAGGGCTTCGATCGGGCCGAAATCGCCATCCATCGAATAGACGCTTTCAAACGCGATCAGCTTCGGGGCGGCCGGGTCGTCGGCTTCCAGAAGCTCGCGCAGATGGGCAACGTCATTATGGCGGAAGATTCGTTTCGCACCGCCATTGCGGCGCACGCCTTCGATCATCGAGGCATGGTTCAACGCATCGGAATAGATGATCAGGCCGGGGAACAGTTTCGGAAGAGTAGACAGGGTCGCATCATTCGCGATGTAGGCCGAGGTGAAGATCAGCGCGTCTTCCTTCCGGTGAAGGTCGGCAATCTCGGCTTCCAGCCGTTTGTGATAGATGGTCGTGCCCGAGATGTTGCGGGTTCCACCCGACCCTGCGCCGGTCGCCTCGATCGCTTCGTGCATGGCGTCACGCACTTTGGGGTGCTGCCCCATGCCCAGATAGTCGTTGCCGCACCAGACGGTCACCGGCATCTCGGAGCCATCGGGCTTTTTCCACGTGGCGTGGGGGAACTGGCCTTGATGACGCTCGATTTCGATGAACGTGCGATAGCGGCCTTCGTCATGCAGACGCTGCAGCGCCACATCAAGCTCGTGATTATAATCCAAGGTTCCCTCCTGGCCGGTCTGATCCTGTTCGTTCGTTCAACATACAGGGTATCACCTCACAAACATATTCGAAAACTCGATATGTTTTTCCCTGAACGTCGCTGCTTGCCGAGTTAACGGTTTGCAGGCGGGTTTTACATTGATCCATCTCAAACGGAACCCTTTTTGGGTTTTCCGCGACACTACGTCCCCCTTTTCTGCGCAGGGTGGACAGTGCCGGTCGGCCTGTTAGGGTCTGCGCCGACCATACTTGAAACTGGAGCTTTCCATGACGCTCGGCCCTGTTCTGGACCGCATTGATGCGGACCTTCCCGACGCAATCGACCGCCTGCTTGCGCTGCTGCGGATCCCGTCCATTTCGACCGATCCGGCTTATGCGGTGGAGTGTCAGAAGGCCGCAGATTGGCTGGTGGATGATCTGAAAACGGTTGGTTTTCAAGCCGATAAGAGACAAACGCCGGGTCATCCCATGGTCGTCGCACACGCCGATGGACCCGCGGATAAGCCGCATTTGATGTTCTATGGCCATTATGACGTGCAGCCGGTGGACCCCTTGGATTTGTGGGACACGCCGCCCTTTGAACCCGCCCTTGAGGACACGCCAGCGGGCAAGGTGATCCGGGGTCGCGGGTCGTCAGATGACAAGGGCCAGCTGATGACTTTTGTCGAGGCCTGTCGGGCGTGGACTGCGGTCCACGGCAGCCTGCCGGCCCGCATTTCACTGTTTTTTGAAGGCGAAGAAGAATCGGGGTCTCCGTCGCTGATCCCCTTCATGGAAGAAAACAAGGATGAGCTGACCACCGACATTGCGCTGATCTGCGACACCGGTTTGTTCGAATCAAAGTCCCCCGCGATCATCACCCAACTGCGCGGTATGACCTGCGAGGATTTCACCATCACCGGCCCCGACCGCGATCTGCATTCGGGCATGTATGGTGGTGTGGCGATGAATCCGATCCGCATCCTGACCCGTGCGCTGGCAGACCTGCATGACGACACGGGGCGCATCACCCTGCCCGGCTTTTATGACGGGGTCGAGGAGTTGTCAGACGAGATGCGCGCCCAATGGCAGGGGCTGGGCTTTGATCATGTAAAATTCCTTGCCGATGTCGGATTGAAACATCCGGCAGGCGAACAGGACCGCATGCCGATTGAAATGCTGTGGTCGCGGCCCACCTGTGATGTGAACGGCATCTGGGGTGGCTATACCGGCGACGGGTTCAAGACCGTGCTGCCCAGCAAGGCGTCCGCCAAGGTCAGTTTCAGACTGGTGGGCAAGCAAGACCCGGACGCGATCCGCAAGACCTTCCGCGCCTATTTGGAAGACCGTCTGCCCGACGGGTTCACCATCGAATACCGCACCGAAAAAGGCGCGCCTGCCGCGCAGGTCTCAACAGATAACCCGATGTTTGAACAAGCCCGAAAGGCGCTGACCGACGAGTGGGGCATCCCGGCGGCTTTTGCTGGCTGTGGCGGCTCGATTCCGATTGCGGGCTATTTCAAGGATATTCTGGGCGTCGATGCGATGCTGATCGGATTTGGCAAGGATGACGACAACATCCACAGCCCGAACGAGAAATACGATCTGGAGAGCTTCCATAAAGGCATCCGCAGCTGGGCACGTATTCTGGCAGAACTGTCCTGAACAATCTGGTCCGGTGCCCCGTGTGCCGGGCCAGTCTTTAACCTTCGCGAGATGTCGGCCCCGACCGATAATAACGCACGATCTTGATCAACAAGATCGCCCACGGCCCGCCATGCATCACCAGATCCAGCATATCGAGCGGACGCACCAAGCTGCCTGAAAACAACAGCCCCAGCTTTTCCCAGACATGCGGCGGCGTAAACGGGGCCAGGCCGATGGTTGCGCAGAAAATCACAACGGTGAAAAACGGAATGTCGTCAAAGATCGACATCTTGCGTACCTTCTTTGCAAGCCTTATTCCCGCGCGCTCGACACAGGCAGTTTACCGTTTGAACTTCTGGCTGAATATGTGGTGAAGTGGCGCGGTTGACGGGGCTCGAACCCGCGACCCCCGGCGTGACAGGCCGGTACTCTAACCAACTGAGCTACAACCGCGCGTGGCGGCGTGAATACAGCGGCGGTGATGGGCCGTCAATGGGGAAATGGCACGCTTTGGCGGGCTGGTTTGCGCGTAAGACAAGAGGCCCGAAAACGAAGAAACCCCGCCAATGGCGGGGTCGCTTTCGGGCAGTGGTGGCGCGGTTGACGGGGCTCGAACCCGCGACCCCCGGCGTGACAGGCCGGTACTCTAACCAACTGAGCTACAACCGCTCACTGCCAAGCCTTGCGGCTTGTTCGGGCGTTCTAGGCCGCAGGCCCAAGGGCGTCAAGCGGCCATTTCCCATTTTCCGGATTATTTTTCGATGGTCCGGTGCCCATGCCGGGGCGACAGGTGAAAGATGATCCCCTGACCGCCGGGAAGGTCCAGCATGTCATCCGCGGTCAGCCCCATCCAGCGTGTGCGCAGCACCCTTGACAGGATGCCATGGGTGAAGATGACTGCCGGGCCTGCCAAATCCCCAAGAAACGCATCCGCCCTCAGCTCGAGATCACGGTAGCGCTCGCCCCCCGGAGACCTGAAATGCCAGTTGATCGGATCCTCTTCAGACATCGCGGCAAGCGCGGGCCAACCGGCTTTGATCCGGGCTTGGGTCAGCCCTTCCCACGCACCGAACGCTACCTCACAAAGTCGCGCATCTTCGGTCACGGGCCAGCCGAGCGGTGCCAGCGACAGGGCCGCGGTCTGAAGCGCCCGCCCCTGCGGTGAACTGAAGGCTTTTATATCCTCGCGTTCGCCGACGACGCGTTGCAACATCTCGCCGATGTCACGGGCTTGCTGACACCCCAACTCGGTCAGGGGTGAATCCAGGCGCCCTTGTTGGCGCCGCGCCAGGTTCCATTCGGTCTGTCCGTGACGGATGACGAAGATTTCGGGATAGAGCTTGGTCATGCTGATCCACGGCTATGGCTTAACATGCACCAATATTACCGCAGCCAACATGAAATACCACTGAAGGGGAGTGGTGGGTCGTGAGAGGCTCGAACTCCCGACATCTTCGGTGTAAACGAAGCGCTCTACCAACTGAGCTAACGACCCGTTGCGCAGCTAATAGCCTTGGCAAACCGGGGATTGCAAGAGTGGTTTGCACCAAGGGGTGAAAAAATCTGCGACACTCCGCCGTCCAACCCTCACCCGGCCCGGCCACCTCAAATGGTTGCACTTTGCATTACGTGACGTATGGTGCCTGCATTCCACCAGTGAGGACCAAGAACATGTCGGCCCCTGTCGTTCCCAAAGGCGTTGCCCATGTCGCGATTGACGCACAAGACAGCCCCGAGCCGATTGTTTTTGTTCTGCTGCCCAACCTGTCGATGCTGGCCTTCACCTCTGCCATCGAACCGTTGCGCATAGCAAACCAACTGACGGGGCAGAGCCTCTACACCTGGACGACCATGTCCGAAGATGGCGCGAATGTGCGCTGTTCCAACGGGATCGAAATCGGCATTGACCGCGCGTTGGGGGACACGCCCAGCGACAGCCGGATCTTCATCTGTTCCGGTGTGCAGCCTGAGCTTTCGACAAGCAACAAGGTCGCGGATTGGACCCGCAAGCAATGGCGCATGGGGCGCACTGTCGGGGCGTTGTGCACAGGTACGTATACATTGGCCAAGGCGGGAATATTGGCCGGGCACAAGTTCACCCTGCATTGGGAAAACATCGCGCCGTTTCGCGAACATTTTCCGGATCTGGACCCGGTCGAGCAACTCTATACCATGGACAACCGCGTTCTGACCTGCGGCGGCGGATCGGCCGCCACGGACCTGTTCTTCAAGCTGATCTATGACACCCACGGACCGGTGCTGGCACAGGCCGTCCTGAACATGTGCCTGCACACCGTCCAGCGGTCCGAAACGGATCGCCAGCAAAGCTCGACCTCGGCGTCAATCGGTGTGCGCAACGAAAAATTGGTGCGCATCATCAACCATTTCGAAGAACATCTGGATGATCATATCAACCTGGACATCGTCACCGAAGAGCTTGGCATCTCGCGCCGCCAGATGGAGAGGCTTTTTCGGCATTATTTGGACATTACCCCCAAGAAATACCTGCAAAACCTGCGCCTTCAACGCGCCCGCATCCTGCTGGCGGAAACCAATCTGGCGGTGGTCGATGTGGCGGTGGCTTGCGGATTTGAATCTGCGGCTTATTTCTCGAAACGGTTTCGCGAAGCGTTCGGCATGTCGCCGCACAAGTTTTCCACCGGCCACGTCTAGTGGCGCTGCGATGCCGGGCGGCACAAAGGCTGCACCCAGTCCATGCCAAAGGGATAACTTGGTGGGTGATAAGAGATTTGAACTCCTGACATCTTCGATGTGAACGAAGCGCTCTACCACTGAGCTAATCACCCAACGGGGCAGGTTCTAGCGTCAGTCGTCAGTGGGCGCAAGAGGGTCTTTGACCTTGTCCGACGCCTTGTTGCGACGGATTTTGCAGATCAGGACATCCGCATCGGGCAAGGTTTTCTGCCGGTTGACTTTTATCATGCCAAGCGGTGGAAGGCGCAACTTTTCACCGCGCATCAAGGCGGTACCCAGCTCTTCCAAAACAGCCTCGTATACATCGCGGACCTGATTGGGACGAAGGTCTGTACGGGCAGCCACCCGCGCCAGCATGTCTTTCGTCTTCACCACCGGGTCTGACGGCGTGGTGGGTCTGCCCTCAATCGGCTTGGTGGCCTTCGCCTTTGGTGCGGCCGTTGTCGCCGCCGCTTTACTTGCCGCAGCCGGGCTGCGTGTGGCTTTGGACTTTGATTTCGAGCTTACGGCCATAGGATACCCCTTGGGTTGAGTGGTGGTGCCAGCTTGCGTCGCGTCAAGGAAGATACAGCACCATAAGCCACCTTCAATGTGCAACGTGCGGACACTTGGCCCGCACGTTCTTTGTTATCTGCCAATCAGTGCGCGACCGGGGGTGCGCTTGCGGGGTTCTTCGCCAGAGCGGCCGCTGCCGCCTCTTCTGCCGCTTCATCCCATTCGACCGCGACCGGCTTGCGCACCAAGGCGTGCTTCAAAACCTCTGACACGTGGCTCACAGGGATGATTTCCAACCCTTGCTTCACGTTGTCCGGTATTTCGCGCAGGTCTTTTTCATTCTCCTGCGGGATCAGCACGGTTTTGATGCCACCACGCAAGGCCGCCAGCAGCTTTTCCTTCAAACCGCCAATAGCCAGCGCGTTGCCGCGCAGCGTAACCTCGCCGGTCATGGCAAGGTCTTTCTTCACCGGAATACCCGTCAGCACCGACACGATGGACGTGACCATCGCCAGACCAGCAGAAGGTCCATCTTTCGGTGTCGCACCTTCCGGCACGTGGACGTGAATGTCCCACTTTTCAAATTGGGGCGGCTTCACACCGATTTCGGGCGCAATCGAGCGGACATACGAGCTGGCCGCATCAATCGATTCCTTCATGACATCGCCCAGTTTCCCGGTGGTCTTCATCCGGCCCTTACCCGGCAGGCGCAGTGCTTCGATGGACAGAAGATCGCCACCGACACTTGTCCAGGCCAGACCGGTGACAACACCAATCTGATCTTCTTGCTCCGCCAGACCAAAGCGATGTTTCCGCACCCCCAGATATTCGTCCAGAAGGTCGGGAGTCACCTCGATGGCTTCAACCTCTTTCTTGACCAGCTTGGTCACGGCCTTGCGCGCCAGCTTGGCCAGTTCGCGTTTCAGGTTCCGCACGCCGGCCTCGCGGGTATAATAGCGAATAATGTCGGTCAGCGTTTGCTCAGGCACCAAGAATTCACCCTTTTTCAACCCGTGATCCTTGATCACTTCCGGCAGAAGGTGACGCGTGGCAATCTCGCGCTTCTCGTCTTCGGTGTAACCGGCCAGCGGAATGATCTCCATCCGGTCCAGAAGCGGACCCGGCATGTTGTAGGAGTTCGCGGTGGTCAGAAACATCACGTTCGACAGGTCGTATTCGACCTCAAGATAGTGATCCACGAAGGTCGAGTTCTGCTCCGGGTCAAGCACTTCCAGCATCGCCGATGCAGGGTCGCCACGGAAATCCTGCCCCATTTTGTCGATTTCATCGAGCAATATGAGCGGGTTCGTGGTTTTCGCCTTTTTCAGCGCCTGAATGATCTTACCGGGCATCGAGCCGATATAGGTCCGGCGGTGGCCGCGAATCTCGCTTTCGTCACGCACGCCACCCAGCGAGATGCGGATGAACTCGCGTCCCGTGGCCTTGGCAACCGACTTCCCAAGCGAGGTTTTACCCACACCCGGGGGGCCAACCAAGCACATGATCGGGCCTTTCAGCTTTTTCGAGCGTTGCTGAACGGCCAGATATTCCACGATGCGTTCCTTGACCTTCTCAAGTCCATAGTGATCGGCGTCGAGCACTTTCTGAGCGTTGTTCAGGTCTTTTTTCACGCGGCTCTTGGTGCCCCACGGCAGGCCCAGCATCCAATCCAGATAGTTGCGCACAACAGTGGCTTCCGCCGACATGGGCGACATGCTCTTGAGCTTTTTCAGCTCGGCATCCGCCTTTTCGCGTGCCTCTTTCGACAGCTTGGTGGCTTCGATCTTCTCTTCCAGCTCGGTCAGCTCGTTCTGGCCTTCTTCGCCGTCGCCAAGTTCCTTCTGAATGGCCTTCATTTGCTCATTCAGGTAATACTCGCGCTGGGTGCGCTCCATCTGGCTTTTGACGCGGGTCTTGATCTTCTTCTCGACCCGCAGAACGGACATTTCGCCCTGCATCAGGCCATAGACCTTCTCAAGCCGTTCGCTGACGGTGAAGGTTTCAAGAAGCTCTTGCTTCTGATCGACCTCGACACCCAGATGACCGGCCACAAGGTCGGCCAGCTTGTCCGGCGCGCGGGTTTCCGACACGGCGGCAAGGGCTTCCTCGGGAATGTTTTTCTTGATCTTGGCGTAGCGTTCGAACTCTTCACCGACTGAGCGCAACAGCGCCTCAATCTCGTTCGGGTCGCCGGGGCGTTCTTCGATCACTTCGGCAAAGGCTTCGAAATACTCGGCATTGTCCACATAGTCGGTGATCCGAACACGCGACTGTCCTTCGACCAGCACCTTCACGGTGCCGTCGGGCAGCTTCAAGAGTTGCAGCACATTGGCCAGAACACCGACGTCATAGATGCCTTCCACGTCCGGCTCATCGATCGAGGGGTCGATCTGACTGGACAGAAGGATTTGTTTGTCATCTGCCATCACTTCTTCCAGAGCGCGGACGGATTTTTCGCGTCCGACAAACAGCGGCACGATCATGTGGGGGAAGACCACGATGTCGCGCAGCGGCAGGACCGGGAAGGATTGGCTCAGTTGCTCACTCATAATATTTCCTTGTTTTTGGCAAAGCGCCCTACCCCTGTGTTTCGGCAGTTCGGGCGCCTCCTGTTCGGATATTCAGATGGGGGTCGCACCGCCCAACGTCAACCCGCTTTGCCCCTACACTCTGCCCCTGCCGCGTGCCGACAACAAGGGCAAACCAGGGCATATTTTGCATCAACAGGTTTCCGTTCCCTTAAAGCGGGTCGATATCGCCCTGTGCGCGGCCTGCATGGAACGCGGTCTCCCATTCGGCAAAGGCCTGCTTGGCAATCGCATCGCGCATTCCCTGCATGATGTCCTGAAAATAATGCAGATTGTGCCATGTCAACAGCATCCCCGAAATCATCTCCTGCGCGCGGAAAACATGGTGCAGATAGGCGCGGGAATAATTGCGGCAAGCGGGACAGCCACAGCTTTCATCCAAGGGACGCGGGTCATCCTGATGACGGGCGTTCTTGATATTCAAAACTCCGTGACGGGTGAACACCTGCCCGGTGCGTCCCGATCGCGACGGCAAAACACAGTCCATCATGTCGATACCGCGTTTGACCGCGCCCACGATGTCATCGGGCTTGCCGACACCCATCAGATAGCGCGGCTTGTCGTCGGGCAGAAAACCGGGCGCGAAGTCGAGGCAATCGAACATGGACGCCTGCCCTTCACCAACGGCCAGACCGCCGACCGCATAACCGTCAAAGCCGATCTTCTTCAATGCCTCGGCGCTTTCTTCGCGGAAGTCCCGCTCCAACCCACCCTGCATGATGCCGAACAGGGCATGGCCGGGACGATCGCCGAACGCCTCTTTCGACCGGGCCGCCCAGCGCATCGACAGGCGCATGCTTTCGGCAATCCGGCCGCGGTCAGCAGGAAGCGCGGGACATTCATCGAAACACATGACAATGTCCGATCCCAGAAGCCGCTGGATGTCCATCGAGCGTTCTGGCGTCAGCTCGTGTTTCGAGCCATCAATATGGGATTTGAACGTCACGCCCTTTTCAGTCAGCTTGCGCAATCCGGCAAGGCTCATCACCTGAAACCCACCGCTGTCGGTCAGGATTGGCTTATCCCAGTTCATGAACTTGTGCAGCCCGCCCAACCGATCAATTCTTTCGGCGGTCGGGCGCAGCATCAGGTGATAGGTGTTGCCAAGCAGAATGTCGGCGCCTGTCGCCGCCACGCTTTCGGGCATCATGGCCTTGACGGTGGCGGCGGTGCCAACGGGCATGAAGGCTGGGGTGCGAATATCGCCACGCGGGCTGGAAATCACGCCCGTGCGGGCCTTGCCGTCCGTGGCATTCAGGGAAAACGTGATGCGGTTCTGGCTCTGATCTTGCATGCGGCTCATGTGGCGCAAGACGTCCTCAATGCCAAGGGTTTTCTGTCACCCAGACCGTGTTTTGGCGCGCCTGCCGATCAGCTGTCGTCGTCGTGGCTGATCTTGACGGCCCCAAGATTGGCGGCGTTCACCCGCTCAGACAGTCGTTCCAGCTTGCGACTGGTCAGCATCAGCTCTGTCAGCGTCGTGTTATCCACACGGTTTGCCAGCGCATAAGCAATGTCCTGCACCATCCGTGCCGCCTGATCCAGCTGCTCGGTACATGTCACCGTTTTCGTCTCACCGTTTTTCGTCGAAATCACCGCCTAGGCTCCTCGTGTCGCACCTGTTTACGCAAAAGAGCGCTTTCCGTCATAGATTCAAGTCGAACACGTCCATTTTATGGCGAATTATAGGCGTTTGCGCATCATGCGGTTGTGATTTTCGACACAATGCAGAGAATTTCCAGGGTTTTGGCTCAAATCTCGAAACATGCAACATATTCAACACTCTAAATGCACCCTCTCCAGCATCAATGGACAGTTCACCAACCCACAATCCCTGCACCATACCACAGTCTCCGTCTTGTTCCGACCTGGCTCTGGACCTTGCCGGCATCAATCCTTATATGATCAGTCAGGATTAGAATGATGGCGCAATTACTATGAACACAACCGACAAGATAGAAGGCGAGCCGCTGATCAAGCCATCAACGGTCGATCATCCGCTGTATGACAGCGTGGTCGAAGCCTGCCGTACGGTCTATGACCCTGAAATTCCAGTCAATATATTTGACCTTGGTCTGGTGTATACAATCGAGATCAACGACCGGAACGAGGTTGATCTGATCATGACCCTGACGGCTCCGGGTTGCCCGGTGGCGGGCGAAATGCCCGGCTGGCTGGTCGAAGCGATCGAGCCGGTCGCGGGCGTGAAACAGGTGAATGTCGACATGACATGGGATCCGCCCTGGGGGATGGAGATGATGTCGGATGAAGCGCGTCTTGAACTGGGTTTCATGTAACCCCAGAGGCACCCTGCTCTTGAGCGACGCTACGTGAGCGCCTAGCTTAAGGCTGAAGGAGAAGCAGATGTTTGGTATTCCCGGCAAATCGCCGATCACCATGACACAGGCCGCAGAAGCCCAGATCGCCAAGCTGATGGCGTCTGGCGGGCATAAGGGTTTGCGCATCGGGGTCAAGAAAGGCGGCTGTGCGGGCATGGAATACACCATGGATTACGTTGATGAAGTTGACCCCCATGAAGAAGTGGTCGAACAGGGCGATGCCCGCGTGATCATCGCCCCCATGGCGCAGATGTTCCTGTTCGGGACCGAGATCGACTATGAAATCTCGCTGCTGGAGTCCGGTTTCAAATTCCGCAATCCCAATGTCAGCGAGGCCTGCGGTTGCGGAGAATCGATCAAGTTCGATGAGGCTCTGACCGAGGGGTCGTCGCAAAGCTGATGGCCGTCACCGACGCCGATATCGCCTTTGTGAAAGAACTGTTCGACGGGCTTGGCCCCGTAACCCATCGCAAGATGATGGGCGGGGCCACTTTCTATTCCGACGGGCAGGTCTTCGCGATCCTCTCCAGCAGCGGCGAAGTCTATCTGAAAGCCAAAGGCCCGTTTGCCGAAGCATTGGAGGCAGAAGGCAGCCATATCTTTGGCATGGACGGCAAAACGATGGGCTACTGGACCCTGCCCGACGCCGCGCTGGACGACCCCGATCGTGCCTGCGACTGGGCGCGGCGGGCGCTGTCGGCCCTGTCCTGATCTATCCTCAAGCCGGTCGCACGAGCTTCAACCTGGCGGCGCTTCTTTCAGGTGCAGATAGGTTTCATCGAACCGTTTCTTAAGGTGATCGCCGGCTAGGATCGGCTTGTCCGCCCCCACCGGCGCGACATTCGTGTCATGGTTGGGGTTGAAAAACATCGGGACCGAGATCCGCTCTTCTTTTGACCCGATCACCCGATGCATCGTCGCCTTGACCCAACCGCCGGTCCACATTTCCAGCATCTCGCCGAAATTGATCACGAACTCGCCGACCGGTGCATCGACAGGCAGCCACTGCCCGTCCGCCCCCAGAACTTCAAGCCCGGCCACGCCATCGGATGCCAGAAGCGTCAGGCAGCCGTAATCGGTGTGCGGGGCAATGCCGAAATCCCTGTCGCTTGCCCAATCCGGACGCGGCGGATAGTAATTGCCCCGCAACAGCGCCATTGGGCGGGAAAAGGCATTGTCAAAGAAGTGCTCGTCTTCACCAATCGCCACCGAAATCGCTCGCAACAGGTCCAGAGAAATGGTCAAGGCCTGCGCATAATAGCTTTGGATGGTTTCGCGAAATCCAGGCAGGTCGGGCCATTGGTTATCACCATAGACCAACAGGCCCTGAGCCCGCAGTGGATCGCCCTTGTCGAGTTCAAATCCGCAATCAAAGACCTGTTTGAAATCGGGATTGGCTGCCGGATCGACCTGTTCAGACCCCGCCGCACCCCATCCGCGATTCGAACCGGTCCGCGCCATATCAACCACCCGTTTCCGAGCGTCCGGTAGCCGGAAAAATTCCCGGTAACTTTCCAGCACGCCGTTCATCTGGGGACGTGAAATCGGTGTATTGTGAATGATCAGAACGCCGACGTCCTCCACACCAAGTTTCAGCGCAGCCATCGTTTCGGGATCACGGGCCGCAATCTTTGCGGCGTCCAGTCTTGGGATCATCGCGCCTGTCCTTCTGCAAGAGCCGCTTTGACGGATTTGTAGCAAGCCATGTTTTCGGTGCAAGCCCCCGGCAGGGCTTGACGCCTTGGGTTTTGCGTCGGACAACACATCAACCAACGAGGAGATAAGCGATGACCCGGCGCAGATTGGCAGCAGGCAATTGGAAGATGAACGGAACCGGTGCGAATATTTCCGAGCTGGATGCGCTGGCCAAGGCGCACCCGACGCCGGGTTGCGACATCCTGATCTGCCCGCCTGCAACATTGATTTCGCGAGCTTCTGCCGCAACTCCCGCCCAAATCTCAATCGGCGGTCAGGATTGCCATCAAAACGAAACCGGTGCTCATACCGGCGACATCTCGGCACAGATGCTGGTCGATGCCGGGGCCAGCTATGTCATTCTGGGCCATTCCGAACGGCGCGAAGATTACGAGGAAAGTGACACAGATGTCCGCAACAAGGTCATGGCCGCCCTGTCAGCTGGATTGAAAACCATTGTCTGCGTGGGTGAAAGCCTGTCCGAGCGCGAGGCCAACAATACGCTCGACATTATCGGCGGTCAGATGGCCGGGTCGATCCCGGATGTGGTGACAGGCGACAGCCTTGTCGTCGCTTATGAACCGATCTGGGCCATCGGCACCGGTAAAGTGCCGACGCTGGATCAAATCGGTGAAGTGCATGATTTCATCCGGTCACGTCTGGAACGCCGGTTTGGGGCGGGTGTCGGACGCTCGACCCGCATTCTCTATGGTGGTTCGGTCAAACCCACGAATGCCGCCGACATCTTTGCCGTCTCGAATGTGGATGGAGCCTTGGTGGGCGGGGCCAGCCTGTCGGTCGCCGATTTCTCGCCGATCATCGCGGCACTGGAAAACGCCTGATCCCCGTTGGGCCACCGATGACTTGACGCCGCTCCACGGTTCGTTAACAGGTTAACAAAATATTGCGGAGCAGATGATGGATTATTCAGACCTCGCTGATTGGCAGAAACGTGCGGCGGACTGGGCGAGCGGTTATCATGCCGGACTGCGTGACCGCCCGGTGCGCCCCGACCTCGCACCTGGCGAGTTTCTGGACAAGATCGAAGCTCCTGTCCCTGAAACGCCAGAACCGATTGAAACGATTTTCGACGATTTCACTCGGCTCGTGCCTGACGCGATGACACACTGGCAGCACCCGCGTTTCTTTGCCTATTTTCCGGCCAATGCCGCCCCGGCCTCGATGCTGGCCGAGCAATTGGCCAACGCCATGTCCGCACAAGCCATGCTATGGCAGACCGCCCCCGCCGCCAACGAGATGGAAGAACTGGTGATCCGCTGGCTGCGCGACGCGTTGGGCCTGCCGACTGCGTTCACCGGCACGATCCATGACAGCGCGACCACCGCAACTTTCGCGGCCGTGACCACGATGCGCGAGCTAGCCTTGGGACACGAAGGCATCACCAGAGGGCTGTCCGGCGCACCCACCCTGCGCATCTATGCCAGCGCCCAAACTCATTCCAGCGTGGACAAGGCGGTGCGCCTGTCCGGCATCGGGCAGGACAACCTTGTGAAAGTGCGCACCATCCCCAACCATCCAACGTGGTCGATGGATCCGGAAGCGCTGGACCAGTTGATCCGCGACGACATTGCGGCAGGGTTGAAACCGGCAGGCGTCGTGCTGTGCGTTGGGGGCACCTCCATCGGGGCTTGTGACGACATCGCAGCCTGTATCGAAGTTGCGCACGCCCATGGTTTGACTGTCCATGTGGATGCCGCATGGGCAGGTTCTGCCATGATTTGCGAAGAATTCCGCACCCTTTGGGCCGGGATCGAGGCCGCCGACAGCATTATCTTCAACCCGCACAAATGGCTGGGTGCACAGTTCGACTGTGCCGTCCAGTTCCTGCGCGACCCTGCCCCGCAGATCGGAGCGATGGGCTTGCGCCCCGAATACCTCAAGACCCAGGGCGCAGATGAGGTCGTCAATTACAACGAATGGACCCTGCCCCTTGGCCGACGTTTTCGGGCGCTGAAGCTGTGGTTCCTGCTGCGCTCGGAAGGCCTGACCGGATTGCGCGCGCGCATCCGCAATCATGTCGCCTGGGCGGCAGAGGCCGCCGAGGTGATCGCCGCCCTGCCCGGCTTTGAGATCACCACACCCCCGATTCTGTCTTTGTTTTCATTCCGCTTCAAAGGTGATGCGAAGACCGCAGAGCTGCTGGAACGGGTAAACCGCGACGGGCGCCTCTATCTGACCCAGACCAACCATGCGGGGCAATTCGTGATCCGTGTGGCTGTCGGGCAGTTCGCGTGCACGCGCGAAGATGTGATGATGATCCCCCAAGTGCTGGGCGATCTGGCGCAAGACCTGTAAGAGCAAGAAATCTTTACATTTCCGTGTCAACGTATACACTGGATGCGGGTCGTGCCCTATGCGGCGGACATTAAACTTACCGCATAACGGCATGCCGGCACCCGCTTTGGTTCTTATCTATTTGATAGGCGAAAGGGGAATCCAATGGAGTTCGGGAAGGACTTTACATATCACGAGTACGTCGCCGATGGCGTCGTACACGGTTTGGGGGTGATCGCCGCTATTATCGGTTCTGTCGCCCTGATCTACTGGGCAATGGGTGACGCACCGTTGGGCCGATTGCCGCCGATGTTGGTCTATGGGGCCGGATTGATCGCAAGTTTCACATTGTCTGCGGCGTATAACATGACGCTGCACCGGTCCGCACGCCAAGTATTGCGCAAGTTCGATCACGCCGCGATCTATCTGATGATTGCGGGCACCTATACACCGATTGCGCTGATCGGAGTTGGTGGCACCAATGGGTATGCTCTGGTTGCGGCAGCATGGACATTGGCCATCGTCGGTATTGCCATAAAGCTGTTTTTCTTTGGTCGGTTTGAACGGTTTGGCTTGATGTTGACCTTGATGCAGGGATGGATGGCGGTATTGATGATCGGGCCGCTGATCGCCTCGTTCAGCCCTGTTGTTCTGGTGCTGCTGGTCGGAGGTGGATTGCTGTTCACGTTGGGGATTTTCTTCCATCTGGGTGAACACCTGCCCTTCAATCGCGCGATCTGGCATGTCCATGTGCTGTTGGGCGCTGCGGCTCACTATGCCGCCGTTGTGATGGTTGTGGGCACATAAGGCTGAATTTAACCGCCCGGCATGACGCGAACAGAACAGACCTGTCGTTTCCTGACCCGCTACGCTTGGGGTAAGGAGGACGGAAATGGATCGGCTGGACTGGCTCATTTCAATTGTTGTGCGGACCATTGGGGCCGAACGCGGACGTGCGGCGCGCGGGCGGCCTTGACGGCCCTTTACCGTCACCCAAACGCCACAACAACTCAGGTTTATGCAATGACAAAGACTTTTGCCCGCCGCTCCGGTGGACGCGCTGCCCGCCAAGCCCTGCGTGCAGCCCCCCTTGCCCAAGATGTTCGCCCCGTCCGCCCGGGAATGGAGGGCGGCACCTTCAAGCCCCTCACCCCGGACGGCATCAATCGCATTCACCTTGCGGCGCTGGACGCTTTGGAACAGATCGGTCTGGCAGACGCGCCGCCATCCGGTATCGACATCATGACACGGGCGGGCGCGATCCTTGGCGACGATCGGCGCCTGCGTTTTCCGCGCGCATTGGTCGAAGATATGCTGGACAAGGCAGCCAAGGGCATCACCCTGTGCGGGCGTGACCCAAAGCATGACCTGACCCTCAGCGGCAAGCGTGTGCATTACGGCACCGCAGGCGCGGCGGTGCACATGGTCGACCCGCATGGGCGGGAATACCGCGAAAGCACGGTTCAGGACCTGCATGATGCCGCGCGCATCGTCGATCAACTGGACAACATCCATTTCCTTCAACGCCCGATGGTCTGTCGTGATATTCCCGACAACCGGGAGATGGACCTGAACTCGATCTACGCCTGCACATCAGGAACAAAAAAGCATGTCGGCGTCTCGTTTTCAGAGCCTGACTTCGTCGAAGACGGTATCGAGCTGTTGCACTTGATCGCGGGCGGCGAAGACGCATGGCGTGCGCGCCCCTTCGTGTCAAACTCCAACTGTTTTGTCGTGCCGCCGATGAAATTCGCCACAGAAAGCTGTCAGGTGATGGAGAAGGCGATCGCGGCAGGCATGCCCGTATTGCTTCTGTCGGCTGGCATGGCCACAGCCACAGCGCCCCCAACGCTGGCAGGTGCCATCGTTCAGGCGGTAGCGGAATGTCTGGCAGGCGTCGTCTATGTCAATGCAATCGCACCGGGGCACCCGGCGATCTTCGGCACATGGCCCTTCCTTGTTGATCTGCGGTCAGGTGCCATGTCGGGCGGATCGGGTGAACAGGCGTTGATGACAGCGGGCTGTGCCCAGATGCACCAGTTTTATGGCCTGCCCGGTGGGGCGGCGGCCGGGTTCTCGGATTCGAAACTGCCGGATATGCAGGCGGGGTGGGAACAGATGTGTTCCAATGTGCTGGCCGGTCTGTCGGGTCTGAACATGGTCTACGAGGCCGCAGGCATGCACGCATCGCTTCTGGGCTTCTGCCATGAAAGCCTGATCTTGGGCGACGACATCATCGGGCAAGCCCTGCGCTGCGTGCGCGGGATCGAGATCACTGAGGATTCGGTCAGCATCGAGATGATGAAGTCAGTCTGTCTTGAGGGGCCGGGTCACTACCTTGGGGAAGATCAGACGCTCAGCCGGATGCAGACCGATTTCGTCTATCCGACCCTTGGTGATCGGACGTCCCCGAAAGAATGGGCCGAGGTTGGCAAACCCGATCTGATCGCCGCGGCCACTGCGCGGAAAGAGGATATTCTGGCGCAGCGGGGCAGTGCGCGCTTTGACCCGCAAGTTGACGCGGCGATCCGGGCGCGGTTCAACATTCACCTTCCCGTGTAAAAGATAAGATGCGGGGCCTGCGGCCCCGCCTCACCCGCGCGCGGCCTCTGCCTTTTCTTCGAGCGCCAGCCATTCCTCTTCGGCGGCGGCCAAGGCATGTTGCCGCTGGGCCAAACCTTCAGATGCTTTCTTGAACTTCACCGGTTCTTTGGTGAACAGGTCCGGGTCCATCAGGAACTCTTCCAGCTTGGCAATCTCGGCCGACAGGCGATCCATCTCGGCAGGAAGGCCGTCAAGACGGTGACGTTCGGTAAAGGACAGCCCGTCGGGTTCAGACTTCATGTCCTGCTTTATGTTATCCACCTTAGGTTTTGATTTATCTTTCTTTTTTTCTGGCAACGCACCATGACCCCCACGCTGCGCCTGATAGTCAGACCAGCCGCCGGGATAGATTGTGGCGCGCCCGTCACCTTCCATCGCGATGGTGCGTTCGGCCACACGGTCAAGGAAATCGCGATCGTGGCTGACCACCAGAACGGTCCCGTCATAGGCGGTGATCAGCTCTTGCAGCAGGTCCAGCGTTTCCACGTCCAGATCGTTGGTGGGTTCGTCCATCACCAAAAGGTTTGATTGTCGCGCCATGATCTTTGCCAGAATCAACCGCGCCTTTTCACCGCCCGACAAAGACCGCACGGGCGCGCGCGCCTGCGCGTCCGAGAACAGGAATTCTTTCAGATAGCCGACGACGTGTTTCGGATTGCCGCGCACCATCACCTGATCGGCCTTGCCCGACACCCGCATTTCAGGGTCGCCCGTCAGGTTTTCCCACAGGCTGTCATCTTCCAACAGTCCAGTCCGGTTTTGATCAAACACCGCAATCTCAAGCCCGGTGCCATGTTGCACGCTGCCGGTGTCAGGCGTTTCATGCCCGATCAGCATCTTCAGAAGCGTGGTTTTGCCGGCCCCGTTCGGGCCGACAAAGGCAATGGTTTCACCGCGCATCACACGCAGGTCAAAATCGCTCAGGATCACCCGACCGTCATAGGATTTCGAGATGCCACGCGCCTCGATCACCTTGCGACCCGACTTCGGCCCGGCCTCCAGCGCCATTTCGGCCGCCCCCTGCCGGTTGATCTGAGCCGCGCGCTCAGCCTTCAACTCGCCCAGCGCCCGCAGTCGACCCTGATTGCGTTTGCGCCGCGCGCTAATACCTTCGACGGCCCAGCGCGCCTCGGCCTTGATCTTGCGGTTCAGCTTGTGGCGGCTTTGGTCTTCTTCGTCCCAAACCCTGTCGCGCCACGCCTCGAAGCCCTCGAACCCCTTTTCCTGCCGCCGCACCTGTCCGCGATCGACCCAGAGCGTGGCACGGGTCAACGCCCGCAGAAAGGCCCGGTCGTGGCTGATCAGGACAAACCCGGCGCGGGTTTGTGACAACTCGGCCTCCAGCCACTCAATCGCGTGAATGTCCAGATGGTTGGTGGGTTCGTCCAGCAGCATCAGGTCTGGCGCTTCAGCCAGCAGCTTGGCCAGCGCCGCGCGTCGCCTCTCGCCCCCCGAAGCGGTGCCGACCGGCGCATCCAGACGCATTTTCAGACCTTCGGCCACCCGTTCGACCAAGTAATCCTGCCCCGGCTCCAACCCCGAGGTCGCGAAATCGCCCAGCGTGGCAAACTGCGACAAGTCAGGGTGTTGCTCCATATATCCAACCGAAACTCCGGGCGACAGAATGCGCGTTCCATGATCAGGTTCTACCAGACCCGCCATGACCTTCATCAGTGTCGATTTGCCCGATCCGTTGCGCCCCACCAGCGCCACGCGATCGCCCGGTTGGATCACCAGATCAAGCGCATCGAACACCGGATCGCCGCCAAAAGTCAGCGAGATGTCGGACATCTGAAGAAGGGGTATACGAGCCATATCGCCGAGTTAGGCAATCCGCCCTGTAACGTCAACCGAAGGCTTGACCCGATACCGCACGCAACAGACGCAAACGCGCGGGCGGCACGGCAGACACCTCAAGCCCCATGAACACATGCAGCGTGTTCAGATCGTGATCCACCACCGCATGATCTGACACCCATCCCCCCATCACAAGATAACTGCGCAGCAGCGGAGGCATCGACCGCAAAGCCAGTTTTGCATTTGGCTTTCGGCGCAGCCGTTGTGTAAAGCGGAAGACCTTGGGGGCCTTCACCCGGGGCAGCCATCGGTTCGGGGCAAGATGGCGATCACGCAGCATGGCAAACGTATCAAGATAGCGGGCCGCGTCGGTGCCTTGAAATGATGCGCAGCCAAATAGCATCCCAATGCCTTCGGCTTCTACATGTCTCGTCATCATGCCCCACGCGATGCGCAGAATATCGGCCCTGTCCGGTGCCTCGGGCGCAATGCAAAAGCGCCCCATCTCGATCATCGGCGCGTCATAGGCTTGCAGGGCAGATAGCTCGTAGAACTGGGCGGCATAGCTGCCCCCGATCCCCGCGCCATTGGCAAGCGGCATAAGGCGGCAGCACCCGAGCAGTGTTCGTGTCACGCGATCTTCGATCAGCAGGTGTCGACAGCGTGCATCAAACGCATCTGCGTCCAAACCATCACCACCGCGAAAGCAACGATAACGCAGGGATTGCGCGGCGCGAAGGTCAGCGTCGGTGCTTGCGAACCGGGCGGCATAGCGACCTGTGGTCAATATCGGCATATCGGACCTCCGCCCTGAAGCCGGGCTAACTGCTGCAATATATGCGCCCCGGAAGGGATACGGGCAAGATGCGACAGAAATACGAGGCCGCATCAGAGAACGAAAAAAGCGCGGCGACCTTTTGGGCCCCGCGCTGCTTCATTTCATGTCGTCGCGGGCTAGTTTCCGCGGATTTGTTCGGCCACGTCGATCCGGCCGATTGATCCGAACAACTGACGCAGGAACCCCACACCTTTGATGTTGCTGTCTGTCACACGGCGTTCCAACACAACGATACGCCCATCCTCAAGCCCGAAGCGTTCGATGTTTTCGACCACACCGTTTTCGGTGAATGTGATGGCCAGCACTTCGCGGTCGATCTCTTGCGGTGCGTTGTAAAGATAATACTTGAAACGCGAACGAACATAGTAATATCCGCTGCCCGCCAACAAGCCCGACGTGCCGGGTTTGCCAATTGACGCCGATACGGTTTCGCGCGTGTCTTTGCCGACCTCGATCAGGTCAACGTCTTCTTTCGGCGGCAAATATCCGTGATTGCGGTATGTTGCCGAACAGCCTGCAACAAGTGCCAGAAGCAACAATGCCCCGACCATCTTGCCCATATTCCTGCCCATTTGGCGCAGATAAGACATACCGCCCCCCTTGCGTTCGCCACTCTGTCTTGGGTATCGGCTTAGCGTAGGATCGCGCGTGGTTCAAGAAACGATCACGGGCATTCTTCGCTTGGCATATGTATATGCTCGACCAAACGCGACACCGAACAATCAGCGGAGACGCAATATGACCGACACGACCCCATCAGGCGATGCCCTGCCGTTCACCCATCCCATTCGCGTGGCCGATCTTCCGACCGGACGCCCAACCCAGTTTGAACTTGTGCCAGATCAGGCCGCATGTGACGCGATCGCTGACGATCTTGGGATCACCGGCGTGCGCAAGCTGCGATTTACAGGCCAGTTAAAACCGCTGGGCAAGCACGATTGGCAAATGGCAGCCGATCTTGGTGCGACCGTGGTTCAGGACTGCGTTGTGACACTGAACCCGGTGACGACCAGAATTGATGACACGGTCGAACGCCGGTGGCTTAGCCATTTTAACGAGCCTGCCGGTGGTGAAGAGGTCGAGATGCCGGAAGATGACAGTGTCGACGCGCTGCGTGACGTGATCGATCTGGGTCAGGTGATGATCGAGGCACTCGCCCTTGCCCTGCCGCTCTACCCCCGTGTGGAAGGTGCCGAGATTCAGGCAAGCGTTTTTGCCGAACCGGGCACCAAGCCCATGACGGATGATGATGCAAAGCCCTTTGCGGGGCTTTCTGAACTGCGCGACAGGCTTTCGGGGAAGGACAAATAGGCTTGAGGGTCGGGCAATGGTCTTGCCTCAGCCGATAATTTTCATCTGAAATGCGATATTCGTCCACACACGGCGCAATTCATCCTTGCAAGAATCAAGAAAGACAGTATTTTCCCGCCTTCTTCCAAAAGATGGGTTGGACAGCGCACCGCAAACCGCGTATGAGGCGCCGAGACTCAGGAATGACTTGAGAACATCGGGCGATTGCGCCCCAGAATGACACCGGGCAACAATGCCCCCGAAACCGAAGGTTGAGACCATGGCTGTCCAACAGAACAAAGTATCGAAGTCGCGCCGCAACAACCGCCGTGCGCATGACGCGCTGGTTGCCGCGAACCCGAACGAATGTTCGAATTGCGGCGAGCTGAAGCGCCCCCACCACGTGTGTCCCTCGTGCGGGCATTATGACGATCGCGAAGTGGTCGCCATTGCTGACGAAGTCGAATTCGACGACGAAGACGCGGCGTAAGCCTCTTGCCCGACGCGGGCGGGCGTGTCAGAAAATCCCCGAGCATGGGATGAAGAATGACAATGGACGCCCCCAAACGCACTATCGTATCGGTCGACGCCATGGGCGGAGATCTCGGACCGGCAGCCGTGGTTGCCGGTCTTGCGCTGTCTGCGGACAAAAACCCCGAAATCGGGTTCATCCTGCACGGCAACAAATCCGAGCTTGAACAACTGGTCGCCCGCACCGAGGGATTGTCCGACGTGTGCGAGATTCGTCATGCCGACGAGGTCGTCACGATGGACGACAAGCCCAGCCAGGTGATGCGCAACGGTCAGAAAACCTCGATGTGGTCAGCGATTGACGCGGTGCGTGATGGTGACGCCGAGGTGGTGGTCAGTTGCGGCAACACCGGCGCGCTGATGCTTCTGTCGATGGTGCGGCTGCGCAAGCTGCCCGGTGTGAACCGCCCCGCCATCGCCTGCCTGTGGCCGTCGCACAATCCGTCCGGCTTCAACGTGATGCTGGATGTGGGCGCGGATGTGCGCGCAGACGAAGACGATCTGCTGCAATACGCGATGATGGGTGCCTCCTATGCGCGCAACGGGCTGGGCATCGCGCGTCCCCGTGTTGGCCTTCTGAATGTCGGGACTGAAGAACATAAAGGCCGCAGCGAACTGAAGGCCGCACATGAGCTGATCACCAATGCCGCTGACGGCGCACAGATCGACTTTGTCGGTTTCATCGAAGGTGTGGACCTGCCCTCGGACCGCGTTGACGTGATTGTCACCGACGGGTTTACGGGCAATGTTGCGCTGAAAACGGGTGAAGGCACCGCCAAGTTGATTTCCGGCCTGCTGCGCGAGGCATTCGGTGCCACGTTCCTGTCCAAGCTTGCCGCTGTTCTTGCGATGGGACCGCTGAAACGGATGGGCCAACGCGTCGACCCCAGCCGCAATAATGGCGGCGTGTTCCTGGGCCTGAACGGAACCGTTGTCAAAAGCCACGGATCGGCGGATGCCACCGGAATCTCCGCCGCCGTCCGGCTGGCGTTTCAACTGGCCAAGGGTGGCTTCAATCAGAAGCTCGCAGCGCGGGTTGCATCCGGCGACGCATCGCGCCAAGATGTCGCAACCGAATGCCGGCAGGGTGAGCAGCAAGAATGACAAGACGCGCCGTGGTCAAGGGCGTCGGGCACTATCTGCCCGAACGCGTTGTCCCGAACTCTTATTTCGAAGACATTGTGGACACCTCGGACGAGTGGATTCGCACCCGCTCGGGCATTGAACGACGCCATTTTGCCGCCGAAGGGGAAACCACGTCGCAGATGGCTGCTCATGCGGCCCGAGAAGCTCTGAAAAACGCCAGTCTGGACGTGGATTATATCGACGCCATCATCGTGGCCACATCGACACCCGACCTGACCTTTCCGTCCGTTGCCACCATGGTTCAGAGCGAACTGGGCATGACGCGCGGCTTCGGCTTTGACGTGCAGGCCGTCTGTGCTGGGTTCGTCTTTGCGCTGACAAATGCCAACGCTTTGATCATGTCAGGACAGGTCGACCGGGTGCTGGTGATCGGTTCGGAAACCTTCTCGCGCATCCTGGACATGACAGACCGTGCGACCTGCGTCCTGTTTGGCGATGGTGCCGGGGCACTGGTTCTGGAAGCGCAGGACGGCAGCGGCGAGAATACCGATCGCGGCATCCTGTCGGCCGATCTGAACTCGGACGGTCGTATGCGCGACATGCTCTATGTCGATGGTGGGGTGTCAACGACACAGACATCTGGCCATTTGCGGATGCAGGGAAACCCGCTGTTCCGCCAAGCGGTTGGCAAGCTGACCGAGACTGCGGAAACCGCTCTTGGCAAGGTTGGCCTGACCGATGATGATCTTGACTGGATCGTTCCCCACCAAGCCAATATCCGCATCATTCAGGGCACCGCCAAAAAGATGGGCGTGCCGATGGATCGTGTGATCCTGACGGTGCAGGACCACGGCAACACCTCGGCCGCATCGATTCCTTTGGCCCTGTCGGTGGGTTGCACCGAGGGCAAGATCAAACAAGGTGATCTGGTCGTGACCGAAGCCATTGGCGGGGGATTGGCCTGGGGCGCGGTCGTCATCCGCTGGTAAATCCCTTAAACCCCTATGCGAACGACTTTTCCCAAGCCGTTGATATTGACTCGGAAATTCAAACCACCCATGCTTCCTGAAAATAATCAGGGGGACGACATGAGTGAAAAGACTTTGACCCGCATGGACCTGAGCGAGGCCGTATTTCGCGAAGTCGGCCTGTCGCGCAACGAAAGCGCGCAATTGGTCGAGACTGTATTGGGTCATGTTTCCGACGCCTTGGTGGCCGGTGAAAGCGTGAAAATATCATCTTTCGGAACGTTTTCGGTGCGCGACAAAGCCGCCCGCGTGGGCCGAAACCCGAAAACAGGCGAAGAAGCGCCGATCCCGCCGCGTCGGGTTCTGACATTTCGCCCGTCGCATCTTATGAAAGACCGGGTCGACGAAGGGAACAAGCGCTGACCCTTTCGCGGCACGCCACGGACGGGCGCTTGCGCCCTAATGAATAAAAGAAGCAGAACAGACAGGTCTGGACATGGAAAAGAAGTCACCCGACGCCTTCCGCACCATCAGCGAGGTGGCAGAATGGCTTGGTGTGCCGACCCATGTGCTGCGGTTCTGGGAAAGCCGGTTCAGTCAGGTCAAACCCGTGAAGCGCGCCGGTGGGCGACGCTATTACAGACCCAACGACATGGAACTTCTGGGCGGCATCCGAAAGCTCTTGCATCAAGACGGAATGACCATTCGCGGCGTTCAAAAGCTGCTGCGCGAAGAAGGTGTGAAACACGTGGCTGCGATGTCGCCACCGCTGGACAGCGACGAGATGCGCGATATTACACCGTCCAATGTTGTCCCGCTGGCTGGCAAATCCGCCCCGGAAGACCAACCGGATGACAGCCGCCACCAAGATGAAATCGCTGATACATCAGCTGCCGAGGACGCCGCCGCCGCCAAACCACAGCCTGAGCTTGACCAGCCAGACGCCGCTTCCGCCCAGCCAGAGCAAACTGAAGACGTGGCTTCAGCGACGCAAAGCGCGGCGGAGCCGCATTTTACCCGCAGCGATGTCGACACGCCATCTGGAACACCCGCGTCCAACGAACGCCCCCAGCCCGCTGACGGCCCCACGGAAGATCCGGCACCGCAACAGGTCTTTGGCTCGTCTCGCGTGGCAGCGGAGGCTTCATCAGACAACGCAAAAGACACAGCTGACGAACCCAGCGCGGCCACGCCAGAGCTTCCGGGGCTTCACGGCGCGTCCGAATCGTCGCATGTGGCGTCTGTTCCTGCCCCGCTGATCGACATCTCCCATATTCCTGCCGATCCCGGCGACGGTGACGCGACACCCAGACCATCGCTGACCAACACTCTGCGGCGCGCGCGTCAGACCGGGACCGGTGCACGTATTGCCGCCCTTCAGGCCCTTGCCGATCGGCTGGAATCGCTGGCAGCGCAGATGGGTCGCGATCCCGGACAAACACCGTAAGCAGGCGGATGTTTGATCGAACTCTGCCCGAACGCGGATTGATGAAATTCCTGCCGTTTCCCGCTTGCCCTGCCTGCGAAAATCACTATGTAAGGTCTCCAGTCGGGCTATGGCGCAGCCTGGTAGCGCGTCCGTCTGGGGGACGGAAGGTCGCAGGTTCGAGTCCTGCTAGCCCGACCAACTTCAAAACCGCCCGCCCGTTTTTCGGGCGGGTGTTTTTGTATCCGCGAGGCGAAGCCAAAGGGGAATGCAGATGAAAACCGGCGTATTGGCAGACCGGCAGATCCGGCAGATGATCACCGATGGCGGGATCGCGGCGTCCTCGCCGATCCTGAATGAACAGATTCAACCTGCATCACTGGACCTGCGGCTGGGGGATACGGCCTATCGCGTGCGCGCCTCGTTTCTGCCCGGCAATACCTCGACCGTGGCCGAACGGCTGGACGAGTTGACCATGCACGAGGTGTCGCTGACCGGCGGCGCAGTGCTGGAAAAGGGTTGCGTTTATGTCGTGCCCTTGATGGAGCGCCTGCGCTTGCCCGAAGGCATGACAGCGGCGGCCAGTGCCAAATCGTCAATCGGTCGTGTCGATCTGATGACCCGCGTGATCACCGATCACGGGATCGAGTTTGATCGCGTGCCCGAAGGATATGACGGCCCTCTCTATGCCGAACTGTGCCCGCAGAGTTTCTCGGTCGTAGCTCAGCCCGGGCAGTTGTTGAACCAGATTATCTTCCGGCAGGGCAAAACGATCCTGACCGACGACGAGTTGCGCGCGGTCCATGCCCGCACCCCAATCGTGTCCGGCGACCCTGTGATCTCTGACGGGTTGGGATTTTCGGTCGACCTGAAACCGGCCAAGGGCGATCTGGTGGGATATCGCGCCAAACGCCACACCGGCGTTGTCGACCTGTCAAGGCTCGCCCATTACGATCCAGCGGAATACTGGGAAGAGGTGCATACCACCGACGGACGCATTATTCTGGACCCCGGTGCCTTCTATATCCTTGTCAGCCGTGAGGCGATCGCGATTCCACCCGATTGCGCCGCCGAGATGGCCCCCTATCTGGCGATGGTCGGCGAGTTTCGCGTGCATTACGCAGGCTTCTTCGACCCCGGCTTCGGCTTCGATGCAGCCGGTGGCACCGGATCACGCGGGGTGCTTGAGGTGCGGTGCCACGAAGCGCCCTTCGTGTTGGAACACGGGCAGGTCGTGGGTCGATTGGTCTATGAACGGATGAGCGAAGTGCCCGAAGTGCTATATGGCGCTGACATCAAGTCGAACTATCAGGGACAAGGGCTGAAACTGTCGAAGCATTTTCGATCATGATCGCCCCATGGCCCGCTCGATAGCGACGGATAGGCTTGCTTAGCCCTGCTGTTCAGGTCGAGGAATATTGATCGCAACGGTGTTCGAAAGGTCGATCCGACGCAGTTTCGTCTCGACCACCGTCACTTTTTCCACCTTGATCTTGACTGACGGGTGCAGATACCCCGCCGCAGCTCCAACGATCTGGCGATCCCTGATGGTCAGGGAAACACCCGCGACCTCGACCGTCAAGGCAATCGGGATGCGCACTTTTCGCACGTCGACTGACTCACCTAGGGTCAGACGAACCTCTGGGGTGTGCGTCGCTTTGAGTTTGTGCTTCAACAACGCCGCCACCCGCGTCCTGCCATCCATCGGACCTTTTTCACCCGTCAGGGCTTGCACCGACTTCATGCCCTCCCACGCCTTCAGAAGCGTATCAATCAGCGAGATCGACAGGGCCTCTTCGACCGCAGCCGCCACAGTTTTGTGCAGGGTTCCGGCGTCCAGCCCTATCCCGGCAAGGCGAACCCCCGGATCGCCTTCGTCCAACGCGGATTTGACGGCTTCGACAACTGTGCTGAAATCGGCAGGCGGAATGGCAGATTCGAGCGTTTCGGTGCGTTCGGTCATGACTCGTCGCTCCCGTCTTGTTCACGGATGATGGTGATGTCGGTCGGCCCACCCCTGTCAACTGTCAGGACGATCTGCGGCATCTGATCTGGTTTGACCGACATCGTGGGCGTGGTGTCGGGCACGGCATACACGTGGGGAATGATCGTTGGCGCAGATGGTATTTGCTCCTGCATTTTCTTGAAAAATCTGAAGCCCTTGATGGGCCATATGACGCTGCCCAGAAGCAACAAACCGACCGCACCGGGCAATAGCCAAGCGGGAGGGCCAGCAGCAAGACGGCGCAGCGCAATGGTGCGCAGGTCGTGTTCTTCGCCGGACCGATCACGCGCGCGGATCAATATCGGGCGGCTCTGTCCGGGCGGCGGCATCGCAACCGATATGGCACGAGGTTCACCGCCATAGGTCCAGATTTCGGTCATGCCATCGCCCATCTCGATGCTGAGTTCAGCATCGGGCCAGGCATTCACAAGATCGACGAAAACTGTCGTGTCAGGGGTTGTCGCCTCGATCATATCCTCCTCAAGGTCATCGGCCCTTATTTGCAATCGCATCTCCTGCAATCGGAAAAGCGTCAGCGATTTGCGTGCGCGGATCGTGCCCTCCCTATCGACCGCAAGAAAGATGGCGACGCTGCTTTCATTGGGGCTGGGCATCGGCAGATCGATCGCGATCGGCGCACCGGCATAGCGCTGCCGGTCGCCCACATCAGAGTTGCTGATCTGCCAGTCCACGCTGGCACCGGGCCACGGATCGCGTAATGTCATGACCACCTGCACAGCGTCAGTGCTTGCCTCAATGCGCCCGCCTCGCAACTGCTCTGATGCGAGGATCAGTGCCATATCGGGCAATCGCCTAAGGGTCAGATCTGTCTGGGCAAGGCTGCGCGCACGACCGTCCAATGCCTCGATACGAACGCTCTGCACCTCGCCGGGGGCGAGCACAACGCGATAAGTTGTTTCACCGCGCTGAACCCGGCGGTCCGGCTCGGGGTCGCGGCGATCTGCGGACATGCGGATCCACTCGACCGCTCCGGTATTGCGCGGATCGCTGATGGCGACAGCAACCAACTGTTCAGCCTGTGTCGGATCGCTGAGCACCTGCGCGGTGATTCCAATCCGCGCACGCGCCAAAGCCGTTAGCAACGCTGGCCAATTGTTAAATGGCGTCTGATCGAACCGCCGGATGGCCGCACAGCTTCGGGCCCCGATAAGTCCGTCGACACTGCCGACATTCAAACCAAGAGCATTCAAGTCAAACTGGATCACCCGCGCCGTGGCGATGTCCAGCCCGGTGGGGGATCCGCAGGCCGGAATGCGGCGAACGGCAACGCGGCGCGCACTGGCATTGCCTATTCGGTCTTCAGCAGAAATTGTCACCGGTATCGGCGCATAATCATTCGGCAACCTGATCTTGAACTCATACCGGTCCCCATTGCGCTGAACCGATGTTGCCCCATTTGCCACGGCATTCGCCACGCCGCTTGGGTCTTTGATATCGGCGATGATGGCAACCGACCCGGAGGACGCGGTAAATTCGTCGTCAGCAGGCTGGATCGTCGGGCCATCACGGTCTGTGGGTGTCGGAGCGGGATCGGGTCGCGCTGAACCCAAAGCTGCCCTCACCCACCTGACCGCCGCCCCTTCGATCAGAAGATCGCATCGACCGGCGCGCAGTGCCAACGGGCCGGACCGGGCGGTGATCAACAGGGTTCTGATGCCACGTTCATTCAGGAACCGCGCAAAAGTCCGATCATCTGTGCAGATAAGCTGCCTTTGCAAAAAACTTTGAAGGCTGAGGTTTGACTGCCCTGCCAACATGTCGATGAACAAAGATCGCATCCGGTCATCACCAAGCGTCAGCCCGTCCGGCAGGTTTTGCGCAAACGCATCGGCCAGAAATACCAGGCAGACAAACGCGGCAGAAATACCGCGGCGAATCCAGCGCATCTTGTTATCCATTCAATCAATGATCGGCGGAAGGCGCCCAGAAACAGCGATAATACTAGCACAACTTTACAGAGAACCCAAAATGCAGCCCGTGACCCGCATCGCACAGAATGCATTCCCTTGGGCGCGAACGCTCGGCACAGGATGACGTGATCTCGGATGGGGCAGGAGTTTAGATCGCAGAAAATCTGCTTTCAGGAACATCGAAAATAGATGAGGCAGATTGTCCAAACCACATGATCAATTACCCCAAATTTGTCCCACTGTTGCAAAAAAACCGACCTGAGGCGAGAATAGGAGCATTATTTAAAACCTAAAATTGATTCTATTTCGAATATCTTACCGAGGAGTTTAGCCATGATGCTCCGTGTTATTTCGTGTGTTTTGGCCGGTCTGTTGATGCCACACTCAGCACTGGCCCAGCTTTTCTCAGGCCCTCTGGACGAAGCGCTTTTGGTTGGGCGGGACGAAACCACCTTCCCCCCGGCAGACGAAAACTACTTTGCCGATATGGACAACGGCATTGCGCTAACCGCTGACGAGGTCAAGGGGCGCAACATGTGGATGGTCTGGACCGGCGGCAATGACCTGTTGTGGGACACGCTGACGGTGGACACGTTCGGGCAGTTCGATCTGCTGAAGACTCTGTCCTCGCACCCCAGCCTTGCCGCCAAGCGCAGCAACAGGTTCGAGCAGCTGGGCTTGATCAACGAGCCGTGCTTTGACGAGGCGACCGGTCCGGTCGCAGATCGTTACGGGCTGTGGCTGGACATCCGGCGCGACGATTGCGCCCCCGACCCCTTCGCCAACGCCGAGAAATATCCTGGCGTCGAGATTGGCGCGCGCGGGCGCAACATGCCCGTCTGGTCTTACTACGGAGAGCCGACCGGCGTGCTTGGCCTGCGCCTGTTTCCAAACCCGGAATTTGATGAACGTGCCGAAAACCTTTGGGATGCCGAACGTTTTTACAATGATCCCGACTACTATAACGACGATGATCTTGTGCGGCCCTATCGCGTCGGCATGTCCTGTGCGTTCTGCCATGTCGGACCCAGTCCGATTGACCCGCCCGCCGACCCGGAAAACCCCGAGATGCGCAATCTGAACGCCACCGTAGGCGCGCAGTATTTCTGGTTCGACCGGATCTTTGCGTGGAAGCCCGACAAGCGGCAATACATGGTGCAGCTGATCCACACCGCGCGACCCGGCACGCTGGATACCTCGCTTGTGTCGCCCGACTACATCAACAACCCGCGCACGATGAACGCGATCTATCTGCTGGAAGAACGGCTGGCCGTCGCCCGTCGTTTTGGCGAAGAACGGCTTCAGGGCGGCGAGTTGGACAACAAGCAGTTTTAGGACTACGTCCCCGACGGTCCCCTGACCGAATACTTCGAAGACCCGGACCTGAGCTTCAGCCCCCGTGTCCTGAAGGACGGGGCGGATTCGGTGGGGGCGCTGGGGGCGCTCAACCGGGTTTACATGAATATCGGGCTGTTCAGCGAAGAATGGACGCGCCATTTCAACCCCATCGTGGGCGGGCGCGACATAACGCCGATCAAGATCGAGACTGCGCAGAAAAACTCGGCCTATTGGCGCGCGACCGAAGATCAGACCCCGCTGACTGCGCTTTATTTCCTGAAAGCCGGGCGGCCAGATCGGCTGGTGGACGCGCCGGGCGGGGGCGATTTTCTGACCGAGGATGCCGCACAGGTGGATCGTGGCAAGACAGTTTTTGCCGAGAATTGCGCCGGGTGCCATTCCTCCAAGCTGCCGGAAAGCGCCTATGAGGCAATGCCGGGCGGCTGTTCCGGCGCCGGTTATCTGGAGTGTTTCAACCGCTATGGCGCGTTGACCCGAACCGAGGATTTCAAGGCCCAGATGCGCGAGATCGTGCTTGCCGAGGATTTTCTGGATGGCAACTATCTGTCCAGTGAGTTGCGCATTCCGGTGACTCTGCTGGAAACCAACGCGTGCAGCCCGCTGGCGACCAACGCGATCGAGGGCAACATCTGGGATAACTTCTCGTCCTCGACCTACAAGGCGCTGCCGTCGGTGGGCACGATCAAGGTGCATCACCCGAAGACCGGCGAGGAGTATGACTATGAGATGCCGGCTGGCGGACGGGGCTATACCCGTGTGCCGTCGCTGATCAGCCTGTGGTCCTCGGCGCCTTATCTGCTGAACAACACGGTCGGTTATTACAATCACGACCCGTCCGTCGCCGGGCGGATGGCAGCGTTCGAGGATGGGATCACCAAAATGCTCTGGCCCGAAAAGCGCCTGCGCGACACGGTGCTGGGCGACAAGGTCCCCGGCCTGATAGACCGCACGACCGAGCAGAGCTATCTTATCGTGCCACGCGGTTTTCAGCCCGATTTTCTGGTGAAACTGCTGACGCCCTTGCGCGACGATCTGCCGTGGCTGTTCGATTTGGATGGCAATATCGAACTTGGCCCGATCCCGGCGGGCACGCCCATCGGGCTGCTGGCGAACCTGAATGTCCGGCTGGATCAAGCCGATCTTCTGGAGCGGTTGAGCCATGATTTCGAGTTGGCCAAACTGATCATCAAGATCAAGCGCAACCTGAAGGAACTGCCCGACGACGCGAGCGACGAGCAGGCCCGCGCGATCTTTGCGGATCTGATCGAGCCACTCTTGGAACTGAGCAAATGCCCCGATTTCGTGGTCAATCGCGGGCATTATTTCGGGACCAAGCTGGAAGACGACGACAAGAACGCACTGATCGCCTTTCTCAAACGCTTCTGAGGAGCGGACAATTGGAGCCAGAACATGACTATATCGTCGTCGGCTCCGGGGCTGGCGGAGGGACCGTGGCCGCACGGTTGGCCGAGAACGGGATGCGTGTGCTGCTTTTGGAGGCGGGTGGCGACCCCCGCACCTTGTCCGGTGGCGTGCGCGGAATGGACGAGGCCGCGAACCGGTTGCCGGAAGACTACGATGTGCCCGCCTTTCACCCTTTCGCGACCGAGAATGCGGCGATCCGGTGGGATTTCATGGTCAACCACTATCACGACAAGAATACACAGGCACGTGACCCGAAGGCCGGGCCGGATGGCGTTTTGTATCCGCGCGCAGGCACTTTGGGCGGCTGCACAGCGCACAACGCGATGATTTTCATGTATCCGCACAATGCCGACTGGCAGGGGATTGCGGATCTGACCGGCGATGACGGCTGGGCGCCCGCGGCCATGCGCAAGGTCTTCCAGCGGTTGGAAAACTGTCGTCACCGGCCGGTGCAGCGCGTGTTGAACACGTTCGGCATCGACCGCACCGGCCACGGTTTCGATGGCTGGTTGTCAACCGAAAAAGCGATCCCGCGTGCGGCGATGCGGGATGACGATATCATGGATATGGTGCGTAACTCGCTGCGCGAAAGCTGGGGTTCGGCACAGGATTTCCTGAAAAGGCTGCGTTGGCTGGCCAACAGCGCCGCCGACCCCAATGACCGCGACCGGATCGACGATGACGCTGTCGGCATGGTCTATACACCCTTGACCACGCGCAAAGGCGTGCGGGTGGGTGCGCGCGAACGCGTGCTGGACGTGGCACAGCGTCACCCGGATCGGCTGACGGTCGAACTCGACGCGCTGGCGACGCGTGTTTTGCTGGACGATCACAACCGCGCCATCGGGGTCGAATACCTGAAAGGTGCGCGGCTTTACCGCGCACATGCAGCCCCGTGCAACGCGCCGGGAGAAACGAAACAGGCCATGGCCGCACGCGAGGTCATTCTGGCAGGGGGGGCCTTCAACACGCCGCAGCTTTTGATGTTGTCTGGCATCGGCGACCCGAAGACATTGGCGCCGCATGGCATCACGCCAAAGGTCACACTGCCCGGTGTCGGGCGGTCGTTGCAGGACCGATACGAGGTCTGTGTGGTCAATCGGATGGCGTTTGACAGCTGGGACAGCATGATCCAGTGCAGATATGAAAAAGATGACGGGCTTTGGCGGCAGTGGCGGGCGCGCGGCGACGGTCTGTATGCCACCAATGGCGCAGCCCTTGCCGTGATCCGCAAATCGTCAGAGACGCAGCCCCTGCCCGACTTGTTCTGCATGGCGCTTCTGGGACGGTTCAGCGGCTATTACCCCGGCTATGCCGCCGATCTGGCGCAAAGCCGCAACCATCTGAGCTGGGCGGTGTTGAAAGCGCACACGCAGAACCGCGCGGGTCGCGTGACGTTGGCCTCGGCCGATCCGCGCGACAGGCCGGTGATCGACTTCAACTATTTCGCGGAAGGCGGCGAAGAAGACCTGTCGGCTGTCGTTGAAGGGGTCAAATTTGTGCGTAAGCTCTGCCAGCCGCTGCACGAAGCCGGGCGCATCAAAGCCGAGGAAATCCCCGGCCCGGAGGTGCAGACCGACGCCGAGATTGCGCAATTCGTGCGCGACCATTGCTGGGGTCATCACGCGTCCTGTTCCTGCCCTATAGGGCCAGCGGACAAAGGCGGGGTCCTCGACAGCCGTTTGCGGGTTCACGGCACCAAAGGCTTGCGGATCGCAGATGCGTCCGTCTTTCCGCACATCCCCGGATTTTTCATCGCGTCCGCCGTTTACATGATCGGCGAGAAAGCCGCCGAGATGCTGCTTTCCGACACGCAATCCCTCACTCAGCACGCGGAGGTGCAATATGGCACATGATATCGAGAGTTTGATGGACATGGAACAAGAGGAACTGGACGAGCTGTTCTCAAGCGTTGCCGCCGGCCCCATCCCGGATGGCGAGGCCGAAGGCACCGCGATCATCGCGCCGGGCACACGGTTCACGCCGCTGATCTCGCGGTTCATCAACGGTTTTGCCTGGCAAGGGAAGGTTTTCGACAGCGAAAAAAGCGTGCTGAAAAACCGCATCCTGCCCTTCGGGCTGAACGCCATTCTGGCCAAGGTTTACAAGGATAAAAGCTGGCTGGATGGCAACGAATGTATCGTGCTGGATTATTCCGACACGTCGATTGTGGCGCAATGGATCCGCGACGAGATCCGCCTGATCGAGCCGGGCTTGTATCTGGGCAAGGTCTATTGGGACGACACGCGACTGATTGACTTCGCCCTTGATTTCAACGCGGAAAGCTAGATCCTGATGACACCGCAAGACACATTCTTCATTCTTGCCCCGGTCGCCGAAGGCCGGGCCGAAGATTTGGTGGCCTTGCTCAACACGATGACGGTGAAGCCTGGTTTCGCTGATCCCCAAAACCGGCTGCTTCCCTTTGGCCGGTTTGACCAGTTGCACGTCGCGCGGTTTTTTCTGGTCGAGGCTCAGACCTGGCGCGACATCGAGGCTTATGGCGAGCCCCCGCAACCCTATCCCCTCCAGATTGCGTTTCTTGGCGATGTGGACGGAGATCGGCACGCGTTTCTAAGGGAACTGGTCGCCCATTGTGCCGACGGTCTGTCCGAAATTTTCAGCCATTGCGACGGGTTCGGTCAGGGCGCCGATCTGTTGCGCTGGATGGAAGATCACAATGTCGACGAGGCCGCCAACTACGTAAACACACGCGGTCGAACCGTGCGTCAGGTGCACGAAGAAGCGACGCTTGCCACGACGTTGCGAACCAAGCTGGACGCCATCGTTGAAGAGCGAGGGACAGCCGATCCATTCGGACTTCACAAGCAATTGGTCGAACATGTCCGGCGGCAACAGGCCAACGGGTCGCTTCACCTGACGCCACCCGCGCGACTGAGTCTGCGCCAACGTGTTACCGGTTGGGTCGATCTGCTGAGCGTGCCAGTGATCCTGCTGGTGATCTCGCCCCTTCTGCTGATGGCCTTGCCGTTTTTTCTGGTATGGCTGCGCACCCTTGAACGCTCTGACCCCGAGATCTTGCCCCGCCCGGACGACGCACGCTTGGCCGAACTGAGCCGCTATGAGGATCACGATGTGACCAACCCGTTTTCCGCCTTTGGCGATGTGAAGCCCGGCCCGTTGCGCCGCATGATCACGACTGTCGCGCTTTACCTGCTGAACTACTCGGCCCGGCATATCTATGGGCGTGGCTACCTGACCCGTGTTCAGACCATCCACTTCGCGCGATGGGTCTTTGTCGATGACAAGCGCCGGGTCATGTTTTGCAGCAATTATGACGGCGCCGTCGAAAGCTATATGGATGATTTCGTGAACAAGGTCGCCTGGGGCCTGAACCTCGTTTTTTCAAACGGTGTCGGCTATCCATCGACGCGTTTTCTGATCAAGGGCGGGGCCGAACAAGAGGATAAATTCAAGCGTTTCCTGCGCAACCGCCAACTGCCCACGCAGGTCTGGTACAAAGCCTATCCCGGCCTGACCGCGCGGGACCTGGCCCGCAACAGTGAAATCCGATTTGGGCTGGAAAAGCGCCCGAATGGCGCCAAGGCCCTGCGCAACTGGGTGTCAAAGATATGAGCAACGCGCCCGACATACCCACCGACGCCGTGGAATTCGACGACATGCAAGGGCTGATCCGGTTCGGTCATGGTGCCCTGATCGAGGCTGAGTTCATTTTATGCACCGTGAAGGATCGCACGACAGCAGGGACCTGGCTGCGGAACGCACCGGTTACTTCGGCAAAGACGCTGGATGCCCCTCCTGACACCGCGCTGCAAGTTGCCTTCACCGCGACTGGTTTAACCGCCCTCGGCCTGACCGACGACGCCACCGACGGGTTTGCTTATCCATACCTGTCGGGGATGGCTGGTGAAGACAGCAGGTCCCGCCGTTTGGGCGACACGGGGGCGAACGCGCCGGACAAATGGGGCTGGAACGATCAGGCGACGCATGTGCTGATCATGCTCTATGCCCGCAAGGGCGGACTGAGCGGATGGAAAGACACTGTTCTAAACGCCACCTTCGACACCGCGTTTGCACGGGTTCACAGCTTCCCCACCAGCCCGAATGACGGGACC
Organism: Aliiroseovarius sp. B-4; assembly: GCF_056857795.1. Lineage (NCBI taxonomy): Bacteria > Pseudomonadati > Pseudomonadota > Alphaproteobacteria > Rhodobacterales > Paracoccaceae > Aliiroseovarius > Aliiroseovarius sp. B-4. The sequence goes on along the minus strand of NZ_JBSXNV010000031.1, from coordinate 65,976 downwards.
GAGCCGTTTGGATTTCGCGATGGCATCTCTCAGCCGAAGATCGACTGGAAAAATGCACACCCACCCTCGAAACACGGGCGGGAAGAGTTCAGCAATCAGATCTCGCCAGGCGAAGTCGTGCTGGGGCATCGCAACGAATACAACGCGCGCTCGGCTTCCCCGTCGCTGAGTCCATCTGTTCCGGGCAGCGAGGTTTTGGCCGACGCGCCGGACACGGACGGCCTGCGTGATCTCGGGCGCAACGGCAGTTATCTTGTGTTTCGCCAGTTGAACCAGGATGTGCCAGGGTTCTGGCGCTACCTGGACACCGCCACGCAAGGCGACCCAAACCGCCGCAACGCCCTTGCCGCCAAGATGGTGGGGCGGCAGATGGATGGCACCCCGCTTGTGCACAACACACGCGATGTCGCCGGATCACCGCACAGCAACGATTTCACCTATGAAGATGATGTCGACGGCCTGTCCTGCCCGCTTGGCGCCCATATCCGACGCGCAAATCCGCGCACCGGGGATCATCCGCATCACATCGAAGGACGATTTGCTTGGTTGCTTAGCACTTTGGGGTTCCGGCGACGACGTGACAAACTGCCGGGGCGGCATGATCTGGTCGCGTCGACCCGGTTTCACCGACTGGTGCGGCGGGGGCGGGTCTATGGCTCCAGAATATCGCCGGAGGATGCGCTGAAAGACGGTGCCGCAATGAGCGATCGCGGCCTTTTGTTCGTCTGCCTTTGTGCGGATATTGTGCGGCAGTTTGAATTCGTTCAGAACGCGTGGATCGCATCGCCCAAGTTCGACGGGTTGACCGGCGAGGCTGACCCGCTGCTTGGCAGTCGCGCGCCGATCAGTGGCGTGCCAAGTGACGGGTTCTCGATCCAGAAGGCAGATGGCGTGCCGGACCGGCACCCCCACCTGCCCCGGTTTGTGACCGTAAAAGGCGGCGGCTATTTCTTCCTGCCCGGCCTGCGCGCCCTGAAATTCATTGCCAGCCGTGGCAGTAAGGAGGTCTGAATGCACAGGATCCTGATCCCAATTCGCCGCCTGATCCATCGCGCAACGCAGGTCGGACTGCATGTCGAGCGGCGGTTGGAGCCATTCTTTCGTCAGCGCCTGAACGCCTGGCTGCGCCCGCCGCTGGCAAAGTGGATCCAGCGGAGGAAGAACAAAAAGCGCGAGGATCTTGGGTTGGCATTGGCGGAAGAAAAAATCTTTGATTGGGAAGAAGAGGCGCTTCAAACCATCATTGATGAGATGCGCGAGCAGATGAACCTGCATTTTCAACCTGGCGCCTATGAGCGCGGCGGAAACACCAAGACGCACGGCCTGGTGCGCGCGACCCTTACTGTGTTGCCCGACCTGCCCGATCATCTGCGCCACGGGGTGTTTGCGACCCAACGGGATTATCCGGCCTATATCCGCTTTGCCGGCCCCGGCCCCGACGTGCCCGAGGATATTCGCGATGTGGGCTTCGGGTCGATGTCGGTGAAGTTGATGGACGTGCCCGGCCCGAAGCTGATGGAGGAAGAGAAGTTCACCCAGGACTGGCCCGCCGTCGTGACACCCACCTTTGTCACACCCGACGCCCGCGAAAATGCCAAGCTGCAATATTGGAGCACCATTGACGAGCCGCTTTGGTATTTCCTCAACCCGAAAGATAGCCATTTGCTGGATTTCCTGATGCAGGGGCTGTGGAACGAGACGCAATTTAACCCGCTGGGGCAGCGTTACTACAGTTGCGTGCCCTACCTGTTGGGCGAAGGGCGGGCGATGCTCTATTCCTATGTGCCGCGCACGGACGTGCCGATGGACATCCCCGGCGTACCTTTTGGCCGCGTGCCGCCGAATTACCTGCGCGACAACATGGCCCGGACGCTGCGTGACAAGCCGGTCGAGTTCGACATGGTGGTGCAGATTCAGACTGACCCGCACCTGATGCCGATCGAGGATGCGTCAGTCCTCTGGCCCGAAGATCTGTCGCCATGGATCCCTGTCGCGCGCATTCATGTCCCGATGCAGGATTTCGACACACCCGCCCAGATGGCCTTTGCGCGCAACCTGCGGATCAATCCCTGGCATTGCCTGCCCGCGCACCGCCCGTTAGGCAATCAGAGCCGCGCGCGGCGGCGGATGTATCAGGAACTGGCAGCGTATCGGCAGCACATGAACCTGGCGGACCATGTCGAGCCGACCGGAGATGAGCAGTTTTAGCTGCCCATGGGTGCCGGTCAAAGCGGCGAAGCCAGACAGTCAACCGGATGGCACACGACTGCATTCAAGCAACGCCCCACCAACGCAGCGTTTGTGCGCAGTGATGGTCAATAGCCTGCAACGCGCGCTCGATATCTCTGTTGTGCATGGCATCTATGATTGCCAGATGTTCGTCCATCGCCGAAACGATACGATCCTGAAGAAACGGGCGCACATTCTGGATGATCGCGATGCGCATTCGGTTGGCATCATAAGCGGCCACCAGTTGAGAGTTTTCCAGCCCTCCGGCTAGATAATTATGCAGTGACAGATCGACAGCGATGGCCTTTGGCGGAAGCTCCGGCCCTGCATCGGCCTGTGCGGCCTTGCGCATCGCGTCGTGTTGCTGGCGCAGGGCGTCCAAACCCGACAAGGCGTTGCGCGATATCCGTCGCCGTGCGCCCTCCTGGTCCAGCACCATACGGAAATCGAGACACGCGCGAATGGTGTCGGGAAGGGCTTCCATCACCTGCACACCGCGCTTTGGAAATGTGGCGACCAGACCTTGCGAACTGGCCTGCTTCACGGCCTCACGCACCGCTGCAATCGGAAAGTCCAGCAGGGCAACCAGTTGCGAGATGGAAATGAACTGACCACCGCGCAGCTTGCCGGTTCGCAACGCGGACCACAATTCTTCCTGCGCCTTATCGGCCAGAAGTTGAACGTCGCGTGATTGGGTCACGGCTTCCCCGCTTTCTGCATTCTCAATTAAAACCTCAAAGTGCTACGTGATTTTCTTGATAGCTGCAAACTAGAATATCTTCTAAAATGTTAGTTGCAAGTTCAATTTTCAAGATGTTCAGCAGAACGTCAAACTGCCGCCCACTGGGCGGTCGCAGGGAGGAAAACATGGCTTCTATCGAAGAAACACACGTCGTCCACGGCGGCACGATGGATCCGGAGGGCAACACACTTAACCCGGTCGGTGCCGACGAAAAAACCTGGGGATGGTTCGCCATTTTCAACATTTGGGCCAATGACGTTCAATCGCTGTTTGGATATTCGCTGGTTGCGTCGCTGTTTATTTCATACGGTGTAGGAGGTTGGACGGCCTTTGCGGCGCTGATCGCCGCCGGACTGTTTGTCATGTGGATGGTCAATCTGTCCGGCGCTGCCGGTGAAAAATACGGCATCCCCTATCCAGTCCTTGCCCGCGCCAGTCTGGGCACACAGGGCGCAAAACTTCCAGCAATTCTCCGCGCAACGGTCGCGGTGTTCTGGTACGGGGTTCAGGTCTATTTCGCCTCGACCGCCGTGGCTCTTTTGATCCGCTCGATCACCGGGGCAAGCGGAGGGGCGGAAATCCTTGGCCTGACTGGCATTGACTGGTTTTCATTCATAATCGTTTGGGCGTTTCACATTGTGATCTTCTGGCGTGGCATGAACTGGGTCGAAACATTCCTGAATATCGCTGGCCCGTTTGTCTACATCGTGATGATCGGTCTGGTGATCGTCCTTTGGCAACGGTCCGACGGTCAGCTTCTGTCCGCAACAGCGACGATCTTTGCCAACCCCGAAGGCACGTTCTGGACCGAGCTTAAAGGGTTCGTTGCCATTGTTGGAACAATGGTGGCCTATTTTGCCGCCGTGATGATCAACTTCAGCGATTTCTCGCGCTATGCCAAAGACAAGCGGACCATGGTTCTGGGCAACCTTGCGGGATTGCCGTTCAACATGATCCTGTTCTCGGCGCTTGCATTGTTGACCACAGGCGGTGCCGCCGTTGTCTTCGGTGAAGAAATCATCAATCCAACCGAGATTGTCGAACGGACAGACAGCGTGCTTTTGGGCGTTATCGCCGCGATCACATTCTTCGCGGCAACCGTTGGCATCAATCTTGTGGCCAACTTTATTCCCGCCGTTAACGGCATCGCCAACCTGTCACCCGAGAAGATCAGCTTCCGCAAGGCCGGGTTGATCACATCGATCTTTGCCCTGGTGATTGGCGGGTTCTGGAACAGTTTCATCAGCCAGTTCGGGATCAGCGGCTTCGTCAACACTTTGGGAGCCGTTCTTGCGCCGATCTTCGGGATCATGATCGTCGACTACTATCTGCACCGCAAAGAGGTTCTGAGAGAAGACGACCTGTATAACATGGGCGAAGGCATCTATCACTACAACAATGGCTGGAACAGTGCGGCAGTCAAAGCGTTCGGCATCGCAGCCATCTTCTCGGTCGCGACGGTCTGGGTGCCGTGGTTCGCGATCTTGTCCGGCTTCAACTGGGTGGTTGGCGCGATCCTGGGCGGCGTCATCTACAACGTAATGGCGAAGGATAACGTGACGGTCTGACAGTCGGAAATGTGAAGGTTGGTGAGGCTTGTGGCTCACCAACCTTTCGTGCCTTCCGATGCACCTCACGCTACCTACACAAAGGATCTGACCGGCATCACGCCCAGTCAGACATCAAAACAGCCGACGGGTCAGCTTGCGAGATTGACGGGCACGTTTTGCCATATCCTTGGCCTGACCGGCCTGACTGTCCGCGCGGGCGCGTTCTTCGTCGGTCATCTGGTCACGCGCCTTGCCCCGACGGGATGCAAGGTCGATCCCGACATCGACGCCCTTGTTGACCAAACGGCGTGTCACCTGTCGGACGATCATGTTGATGATTTGATTGACGTTCATGTCACTTCTCCTGCCCATTGCGCGGATATTAACCGCAAACTCAGGCAATTTCACGGCGAACCGCAAACCTGATGCGGGTTTGCATCAATCTTCGAACAGTTCAGACTGACCTTCGGGGCTTTCGTCTTCGTCCTCGGTTTCTGGGCCTGGCATCGCACCGGGGGGCGGACGGCTTTCCAAAAGCCCGGCCGAGCGCAGTTCTTTCAGACCCGGCAGATCGCGGGCGCTTTCCAGCCCGAAATGGTCCAGGAACCCGGACGTTACAACAAATGTCACCGGGCGACCCGGAGTCATCCTGCGGCGGCCGAACCGGATCCACTCCATCTCGATCAGTTGGTCGATGGTGCCACGGCTGACGGATACACCCCGGATTTCCTCGATCTCGGCGCGGGTGACGGGCTGGTGATAGGCGATGATCGCCAGCGTTTCGATCGCGGCGCGCGACAGTTTGCGGGTTTCGACCGTTTCCTTCTGCATCAGATAGCCAAGGTCCGGCGCGGTACGGATTGCCCAGGCATCGCCCACCTTGACCACGGACACGCCGCGCCCCTCGTATCGCTTACGAAGGTAAACCAAAGCCTCGGCCGCATCCGATCCGTGCGGCATCCGCGCCTCAAGCTCTTTCACCGTGACCGGCTCGGCCGAGGCGAACAGAATGGCCTCAACCATGCGTTCCTGTTCGCCCATCGGCGGGGCTTCGAACAGACTGTCATTGGCCGTATCCAAGCGGCCTTCGGTCGTGGCATCGTTAGGCGTTACATCAGCCGTCATTCGGTTTCCTGCGGATTTGAATGGGGGCGAACACGTCGCCTTGTCGAAGTTCAACCGCACCACGTTTGGCCAGTTCCAGTGTAGCCGCGAAATTCGCAGCGGTGGCCGACCGGCGGCGGACGGGATCGGTTTCCCAACCTTCAGGCAGGTACGAGGTCAAATCGGTCCAGTCGCCTGCAAAACCGATCAGGCCGCGCATGCGGTCCAGCGCCTGCTCCATCGTCATCACCGCGTCACGGTCCATGACAAAGGGGCGAAATTCGTCCTTGGTGCGGATGCGGGCATAGCCCTGCATCAGGTCCAGAAGGTTCGCCGTATAGGTTACACGACGCACGCGTGCAACGTCTTCGGGAATGCCCCGCGCAAAGAAATCACGCCCCAACTGGTCGCGCGCCATCAGCTTGGCGGCCACATCGCGCATTCCCTGCAAGCGCTCAAGCTGAAAGGCAAGGTGGGCGGCCAGTTCTTCGCCAGATGGGCCATCTTCAGTCGGATCAGGCGGTAACAGCAAACGGGATTTAAGAAACGCCAACCATGCGGCCATCACCAGATAATCCGCCGCAAGTTCAATGCGCAGATGACGTGCTTTCTCGACAAAGCCCAAATATTGCTCGGCCAATTCCAGAACCGAGATTTTGCGAAGATCGACTTTCTGCGTGCGGCTCAGGGTCAATAGCAGGTCAAGCGGTCCCTCGAACCCCTCGACATCCACGATCAGCGCCTCGGCCGCCAACCGCGCCGAGACCGACATCGCGTCGCTTTCAAATTCCTCAGTCTCGCTCATCCGCAGCCCGTTCAGACCCCTGACCTGTCATCAGGCTCTGAAACTCTGCGTCAAGCGCGGAAATGTCAACAGGATCGGGGGTGCGCCGCCAGTCCAGCGCGGCATTGGCGCGGTTCAATGCCTGCCCCGTCAGTTCCCCGACGGCCTCAGCGACCTCTTCCATCTGCTCCAACACACCGTTGCAGTGCAGAACCATGTCGCACCCGGCCTGACGCGATCTGCGCGCCCGAAGCGAGAGCGGCCCGGACAACGCTTCCATCGACAGATCGTCCGTCATCAGAAGCCCCTCAAACCCGATCTGATCCCGGATCAGCCTGATGACCTTCTGACTTTGCGTCGCGGGATTATCCGCGTCGATATCTTCGTAAACCACATGCGCCGTCATACCGATCGGCAGACCCGCCAATGGCTCGAACGCCATGAAGTCGGTGCGGCTCAATTCCTTGGCCTTGGTCTTGACGCGCGGCAGTTCCTGGTGACTGTCTAGATTGGCACGCCCCTGACCGGGGATGTGTTTGACAACGGGCAAGATGCCGCCTTCCAGAAGCGCCTGTGCCACCATGCCCGCGCGTTCAGCGACGCGCACCACATCTTCGCCATAACAGCGATTGCGCAGGATCGGGTGCGTATCGGCGTTTGCAATATCGGCCACCGGGGCGCAGTTGCCATCGATTCCAACCGCAAGAAGCTCGTCCGCGATCAAGCGATAGCGAATGTAGAGCGTGCGCAGCGCATTGCCCTTGTTAAATTTCACCTGATCAAGCGCGGGCAGCCACTCGCGCCAGTAAGGCCCGGTCATCCGGGCCACGCGCCCGCCTTCCTGATCTATGAAAACAGGCAGATCGCGCCCGACTGCGCCGCGAAGATCCGCAGTCAGCGCGCGGATCTGATCAGGGCTTTCAATGTTACGGGCGAACAGGATGAAGCCCCAAGGCTGGGCGCGCTCGTAGAAATCACGCTCGGATAGCGAAAGCCGCGGCCCATTACATCCGAAGATATACGCGCCCGGGCTTTGCATATCAGCGGTTCACAACCGGGATACAGGCGGCTTTCGAGGCCATCAGAACCGAACAGAACCGGCGCGCATCGGCGAGATCCTCGAACCCAACAGCGCGCAGGCGATAGAAGGTCTTTCCGCCAGACTGGGCTTTTTGGACGACACGCGACTTGCCCGCGAAGTAATCTTCAAACCGAGAGCTCAGCCTGTCCCATTCGGAGCGTGCAACCTGGTCGCTGTCGAAAGCGCCAAGCTGAACCAATCGTGTGCCGGCCGCGAGCTGGTCTGGAGCCACTTCCGTTGCGACCACCGCGGGTGCAACCGGAGTGGCTGCGACGCGCGTTGTCAGGTCAGCCGGCCGATTTGACGGGCGCGGCGACTGGCTCACACCCGGAACCGAGGCGGGGATGATCTTCACAGCAACGACCTCGGTCAGGTCTTCGGCAGTGTCAGAAAGCGACGCCAACGTCGTTTCGTCCGCCGCATCGTCTGACAGCGTTTCGACATCGGCGGCAATCCGTTCGGCTATGGCAAGTGCCGCTGCAACGGGGTCTACCGGCGCAGGGTCTGCGTCCGGCAAGATTGCGGCGGCTTCATGCAGCGGCAAATCCGTTCCTGGCGCCGTCTCGGCGCGGGTCGCAACGTCGGACATCATATCCTCGTCCGCCAGATCTTCAGGCGCGGGGGCCAATACCAGCCGGTCAGCGGGGGCGGCGGCCTGACCCTCTGATTGTACGTCATTCACCGCAAAGCCCTGATGGTCGGCAGCTTCGCCGCCGGGGTTGTCCGGCTGCACGCGCATTGGCCCTTCCAGCGCGCGCACCACTGGGATGCCCGTGACATCCCGCACCGCCAGCTTGTATCCCCAAACGCCCAGCCCCACGATCAGGGCCAGCGACAGGGCTGCGCCTGCATAGTTGAATGCAGTGCCGAACCTACCTGGCGCGGAAGGTGCGGCGGCGGACAGTGTTTCGTCGTCGGCCATGTCTGCCATCGGGGCATCATAATCACCATACTGGCCATGTTGGCTGACGTTCTGCGGGTGTGAGGGATACCCTTGGTGAAGATGCTGTGATCGCGGCCCGCCATGCGTCGGATGCACATATTGCGGCAAGGCTTGATGTGTGGGCGCCACCAAAGGCGGCTCTGCCCGATGTGGGGACGCATAGCCCTGATCATATTGATTGTTAAACGTCGCCTGACGGGTCCCGGGACCCCAATTCGCTTCTGCCATATTGCCTCACTCCGGATGCGAACGCGCCGGCCATTCTTGGCTCTTCCTGCGTCCCGTTCCGGTTACTGCGTCAACCTCTCTCCACGCCAAGCAGCACTTGTGATCAGCGCATTTCCTCGGCAGGAGTGACACCCAAAATACCCAAGCCTGACGAAATGACAACGGCTACCGCACGCGGCAGGGCGATTTTCGCCGCTGATGATGCGTTATTACCATCCTGGAGGAAGCGCAGTTCGGGCTTGTCATTGCCACGGTTCCACAAGGCGTGGAAATCCGACGCCAGTTCATAAAGATAGAACGCAATCCGGTGCGGCTCATGCGTGCGCGCCGCAATCTCGATCAGTCGCGGCCATTCGGCCAACTTCCGGGCCACGGCAAACTCGGCCTCATCCTCGATCCTGGGCGTGCCGGTCAGGACGATCCCCTGATCGTCTGCCTTGCGCAGAACCGACCGCACGCGTGCGTGGGCATATTGCACATAGAACACGGGGTTGTCGCGGCTTTGCTCCAACACCTTGTCGAAATCGAAATCCAACGGCGCGTCGTTCTTGCGCGTCAGCATGACGAACCGGGTCACGTCCGACCCGACTTGTTCGACCACATCGCGCAAGGTGACAAAAGTGCCTGCCCGTTTCGACATTTTGAACGGCGCGCCATTCTTGTACAGTTTCACAAGCTGGGTCAGCTTCACATCCAGCGGCACACGTCCATCCGACAACGCCGACACGGCTGCCTTCATCCGCTTCACATAGCCACCATGATCCGCGCCAAACACGTCGATCAGCGCGTCAAAGCCGCGTTCGATCTTGTCGAAATGATAAGCGATGTCAGGCGCAAAATAGGTCCAGCTGCCATCCGATTTCTTCACCGGACGATCCACATCGTCACCGTGATCGGTGGATTTGAACAAGGTCTGCTCGCGCGGTTCCCAATCTTCGGGCTTTTTGCCCTTGGGCGGCTCCAGCACGCCTTCATAGATCAGACCCTTGTCTTTCAACGCCGCCAAGGCCTCTTCGATGCGGCCCGTGCCATACAGCGATTTTTCCGAGAAGAAGACATCCATCTTCACCCCCAGCATCGCCAGATCCTCGCGGATCAGGTCCAGCATCTTCTCGGTGGCAAACTTGCGAATCTCGGCCAGCCAATACTGCTCGCCCTTTCCGACGAACGCATCGCCAACCTGATCTTTCAGTGCCTGCCCTACCGGCACCAGATAGTCACCCGGATAAGTGCCATCCGCGAACGCCACCTCCTGCCCGTGGGCCTCCAGATAGCGCAGATAGACCGAGCGCGCCAACACATCGACCTGTGCTCCGCCGTCGTTGATGTAATACTCCCGCGTCACGTCATGACCGGCATATTCCAGAAGACTTGCCAACGCGTCGCCAAAGACCGCACCGCGTGTGTGACCCACATGCAAAGGACCTGTCGGGTTTGCCGACACATATTCCACATTGACCTTCTGGCCTGCCCCCATGGACGACCGACCATAGCCCGCATTGCCCAGAACACCCTCGACCAAACCGGCCCAAACCGCCGCATTCAGCCGCAGGTTCAAAAACCCCGGCCCCGCCACTTCGGCCACGTCGATGCGGTCATCAGTGGTCAGCTTGCCCGCCAAAGCCTCTGCAATATCGCGCGGTTTCATCCCCGCTGGCTTTGCCAGGACCATAGCCGCATTGGTCGCCATATCGCCATGGGCCGCATCACGCGGCGGCTCGACCGTCACGTTGTCAAAGCTCAGACGTTCGGGCAGCGCGCCCTCGGCCACCATCGCATTCAGCGCATCGATCACAAGGCTGCGAATATCGGCAAACAGGTTCATGTCTATGGTCCCTTTCTCTCAGCCGCACTCCTAGCACCCCGGCCTCAAAGGTCAAGCGACGCAGGCAACAGAACACAGACACGCCCGCTTCTTCTGGCTAAAAATATCCCGGGGGTGAGGGACACGGTCCCGAGGGGGCAGCGCCCCCTAATCATCCAACCCAAACCGCTTGTGTTCCTGCAAGGCAAAACGGTCCGTCATTCCGGCGATATAATCTGCCACCAAACGCGCCAGTCGGCGGTCGCTGGTGGCCGCCTCAATCTCGACTCGCCATTCGCCAGGCAGGTCGGACGGAACAGCGCGATAATGGGCAAACAGGTCTTCCACGACCCGTGTGACACGCGCGCGCATCGTCACAACCGACGGAGCACGATACATTCGGGTGAACAGGAATTCCCGGATCACCTTCAGATCCGACCAAAGTGCGGGCGAGAACCGGATCACCGCGTGATCCAGCGCGCGGATGTCCTCGACCGATTGCGGGGCGGCCTCGGCCAACACCGCCTGCGAGGTGGTCAAAACATCTTCCACCATCACGCCGAACACCCGGCGCAACGCCTCATGTCGGCGGCGGCCTGCATCCAGACCGGGATAAAGCGCGTCGACCTCGGCTATTGCCGGCCCGATGATTGGCAAAGCCGCGATCTCGTCCAGGGTGAACAGACCCGCGCGCAGCCCATCATGCAGGTCATGGTTGTTATAGGCGATGTCGTCGGCCAGCGCGGCGGCTTGTGCCTCGGCCCCCGCATGGGTGTGCAGTTCCAGATCGTGACGGGTGTTATACTCCGCCAGCGCAGGTGGCAGTTCTCCTGTCACAGGTCCGTTATGTTTCGCAATTCCTTCAAGGGTTTCCCAGGTCAGGTTCAACCCGTCCCATTCGGCATAGTGGCGTTCCAGCGAGGTCACGATCTTTAACGCCTGCGCGTTGTGGTCAAAGCCGCCAAAGGGCTTCATCATCGCGTCCAGCGCATCCTCGCCCGTGTGACCAAACGGCGTGTGCCCCAGATCATGGGCCAGCGCCACCGCTTCGGTCAGGTGACTGTTCAACCCCAGCGCGCCCGCGATGGTGCGTGCCACCTGTGCCACCTCGATCGAGTGGGTCAGCCGCGTGCGGAAGTAATCGCCCTCATGCTCCACGAACACCTGAGTCTTGTGCTTCAGTCTGCGAAAAGCCGAGCTGTGGATGATCCGGTCGCGATCGCGCTGAAACGGTTCGCGAAAGGCGCTTTCGCCTTCGTCATAAAGCCGCCCCCGGCTGCCACCGGGATGGGTTGCATAAATGGCGAGCATACGGCCCCCTTCCGCCTGTCAACGTCGGCGCGCAGGGATGTCCCGTCCCGTCTCCGCCGTCCGGACGTCTTGTCGCGCCCGCATGGCATCCCTATATTCCCTTTGGCGTGAACATGAAATGGATTTCCAATGGACCTGACCCTGCCCCCTACCGTCACAGACCGCGCCTTCGCGCGCCTGTCCGAAATTGGTGCGGGCGCTCAGGGCAAGGCGCTGCGCGTGGCCGTTGAAGGTGGCGGGTGTTCGGGGTTTCAGTATGACATTTCTCTGGATGACCCGGCCGAGGGCGATCTGGTGCTGGAAGGCGCGGGCGAACGCGTCGTGGTGGACGAAGTGTCCCTGCCCTTCCTGACCAATGCGACCATTGATTTCAGCGAAGAGCTGATCGGCGCGCGGTTCATCGTGGACAACCCGAACGCCTCGGCCTCCTGCGGGTGCGGCACATCCTTTTCGATGTAGTCCCTCTTTTCTTGCCCCATCCAACCCGCTAGGTGCAGCCCATGCATACCGACTGGGACACCATCATCATTGGCGCAGGCGCTGCGGGATTGTTTTGCGCACCCTTCGCGGCGGCAGGCGGCAAGCGCGTGCTCGTCATTGACCACGCCGCCAAACCCGGCGAGAAAATCCGTATCTCCGGCGGTGGGCGCTGCAATTTCACCAATATGCACGCGGAACCCGCGAACTTCACCGGCCAGAACCCGCATTTCCACAAATCCGCGCTCGCACGATACACCCATTGGGATTTCATCGAGTTGATCGACCGCGCCAGCATTGCATGGCATGAAAAGACGCTCGGGCAGTTGTTTTGTGACGGAAAGTCCACGCAAATCGTTGACCTGCTGGTCCGAAATCTACACGACGCCGGGGCCGAATTGCGTCTGTCGACCACCGTTCAAATTGTCGCCCGAACGGATGCAGGATTCGCGCTTGAAACCACGGTGGGCACGCTGACATGCATAAACCTCGTCCTTGCCACCGGTGGCAAGTCGATCCCCAAGATGGGTGCGACAGGTTTTGCCTATGACATCGCCCGCCAGTTTGGGCACGAGGTCATCGAACCCCGCCCCGCACTCGTTCCCCTGACCTTCCCCGAAGGCCGCTTTGCCTCCCTGTCCGGCGTGTCCCTGCCGGTCCGCGTCTGGACCGACCGGGCGCGCTTTGACGAAGCGATGCTGTTCACCCATCGCGGCCTGTCCGGGCCTGCGATCCTGCAAATCTCATCCTTCTGGCGCGAGGGTGAACCAATCCATATTGACGTGGCCGGGGGGCGCGACCTGTTCACCACGCTCCGCAATCAACGTCAGGCCGAGGGGCGGCGGCAAATCTCGACCGAACTGGCGCGTCATCTGCCTGCGCGTCTGGTGGAGTTTCTGACGGCGGACTTGGCCGACCGGTTCGACCTGACCGCGCGTCTGGCAGACCAGTCGGACACAGCATTGCGCGCGCTGACCGATCAACTGTCTGACTGGACGCTGACCCCGTCCGGGTCCGAGGGCTATCGCACCGCCGAAGTTACCTTGGGTGGGATCGACACCGGCGGGATCGACAGCAGGTCCATGATGTCGAAAACCGTCCACGGGCTCTACTTCATCGGCGAATGCGTGGATGTGACAGGCTGGCTTGGCGGGTTCAACTTTCAATGGGCGTGGTCCAGCGCACACGCCGCCGGGCAGCATATCGCCGAAGCCTGAAACCCATCGCTTGCGCCCCCGTCCGTTTGCGCCCACATTGACCGCCAAACACAGGAGGGGCCGCATGAAAATCGCCAGTTTCAACATCAACGGGATCAAGGCGCGTCTGCCCGCGCTGATGGATTGGCTGGACGAGGCGCAACCTGATGTGGCGATCTTGCAGGAAATCAAGTCGATCGACGAAAACTTCCCGCGCGAAGCCTTTGAAGACAAAGGATATAACGTCGAAACCCATGGCCAGAAAAGCTTCAACGGCGTGGCGCTTTTGTCCAAACTGCCGCTTGAGGATGTGACCCACGGCCTGCCCGGTGACGCCGACGATGAACAGGCCCGCTATATCGAGGCAACCGTGGTTGGCGATCACGCCGTGCGGATCTGCGGGCTCTACCTGCCGAACGGCAACCCGGTGCCGGGGCCGAAATATGACTATAAGCTTGCGTGGATGGATCGGCTGCGCACCCGTGCCGAGGAATTGCTGGCAGATGAGATGCCGTTCCTGATGGCGGGCGACTACAACATCATCCCGCAACCCGAAGATGCCGCCCGCCCGCAAGATTGGGTCGACGACGCCCTGTTCCGTCCTGAAAGCCGCGAGGCATGGCGAAAGATCGTGAACCTTGGTCTGACCGAAGCGTTTCGCGCCCGCAATCAGGCATCCGAGCACTACACCTTCTGGGACTTTCAACGCGGCGCGTGGCAGCGCAATGACGGCATTCGGATTGACCATTTCCTGTTGTCGCCGGAATGCGCTGACCTTCTGACCGACTGTCAGATCGACAAGGATGTGCGCGGGCGCGAAAAGCCGTCTGATCATGTCCCGATTTGGGTTGAGTTGGCGGCGTAAGGGTTTGATATGACGCGAAAAATCATCATTGACACTGACCCCGGACAGGACGACGCCGTGGCCATCCTGCTGGCCTTGGCCAGCCCCGAGAAGATCGAGGTTCTGGGCATCACAACCGTTGCCGGAAACGTGCCTTTGGCACTGACGTCAAAGAATGCCCGGATCGTCTGCGAACTGGCGGGAAAGCCGGATACCAAGGTGTTCGCGGGCTGTGACCGCCCCTTGCGGCGCGATCTGGTCACGGCGGAATATGTGCATGGCAAGACGGGGCTGAACGGCCCGGTTCTGCCGGACCCGACCATGCCGTTGCAAGACCAGCACGCCGTTGATTTCATCATAGACACCCTGCGCGCCCATGATGCGGGCACCGTGACCCTGTGCCCGCTCGGCCCGCTGACCAACATCGCCACCGCCTTTGAACGTGCGCCCGATATCATTGACCGCGTGCACGAGATCATTCTGATGGGCGGGGCCTATTTTGAGGTTGGAAATGTCACCCCCGCGGCCGAGTTCAACATCTATGTTGACCCGCAAGCAGCTGATATTGTGTTCAGATCTGGCGTTCCGCTGGTCGTGATGCCCTTGGATGTCACCCACAAGGCGCTGGTGACGAGAGCGCGCAACGACGCCTTTCGCGCCCTGCCCGGCGACGTGGGTCATGCGGTGGCCGAGATGACGGATTTCTTCGAACGGTTCGACAAGGAAAAATACGGATCAGACGGCGCACCGCTGCACGACCCGACCGTGATCGCCTATCTGATCCAGCCCGACCTGTTTCACGGACGCCACGTCAACGTGCAGATCGAAACGCGGTCGGAGCTGACGATGGGCATGACCGTTGCCGATTGGTGGGGCGTCACCGATCATGCGCCCAACGCGCTGTTCGTCGGAGATCTGGACAGCGACGCGTTCTTCACCCTTCTGACAGAAAGGATTGCCCGGTTATGAGCAGCCTGCGCCTTGCCACCCCGGAAGATCTTGACCGGTTGATGCCGCTTGTCGCCGGGTTTCACGCCCAGAACGGCATCGAGCAGGATGACGAAACACGGCGCGGCGCTCTGCAACCTCTGCTCGATGGCTCGCCCCATGGGGCGATCTGGATGATTGGCCCGCGCGTGGCGCCCGTCGGCTATATCGCCGTCAGCTTTGGCTGGTCGATTGAATTTGGCGGGCTGGATGCGTTTCTGGATGAAATCTATGTGCGCGAACGGGTGCGTGGGCGCGGGATGGGCGGCGAAGCGCTGGCGTCCCTTGTGCGGGCCCTGGCCGAACAGGGCGTGGGTGCCATGCATCTGGAAGTCGACGCCGACAATGACCGTGCGCGCCTTCTGTATGAACGGATCGGGTTTCAATCGCGCAATCGCTATCACTTGATGACGCGGGAGATGTAGAGACCCAAAAACTCTGCTAAGGTTCAGGCGATGCGCGAAATCTTTGACAATTCCTATGCCCGCCTGCCCGACAGGTTTTATACGAAATTGCCACCCGTGACGGTGGCCGATCCGCAGGTGCTGCGGGTCAATGATGCCCTTGCGCGGGAGCTTGGGATAGACCCCGACTCCCTGACGGCCGAAGTTCTGACCGGCAACACGCTTCTGCCGGGGTCCGAGCCGCTGGCGCAGGTTTATGCGGGCCACCAGTTTGGCGGATGGGTGCCGCGTCTGGGCGACGGGCGAGCGATCCTGCTGGGTGAGGTCACGGGCGATTTTGGACGCCGCGACATCCAATTGAAAGGCTCCGGCGTCACCCCCTACAGCCGCAATGGCGACGGGCGGGCCTGGGTCGGGCCGGTGATGCGCGAATATATCGTGTCCGAAGCGATGCACGCCCTTGGCGTTCCCACGACCCGCGCCCTTGGAGCCGCCCTGACCGGCGAGGGCGTGCAACGCGAACGCCGCTATCCCGGTGCAGTCCTGATGCGCGTGGCCGCCAGCCATATTCGCGTCGGCACCTTCCAGTATTTCGCGGCGCGCGGGGATCGCCCTGCCCTGCGCCTGCTTCTGGATCACTGTATTGCACGCCATTATCCTCAGGCAGACGGACCCTTGTCTTTCTTTGCCGAAGTCGTGGCGGCACAAGCGCGGCTGATCGCGAATTGGATGAGCTTGGGCTTCATCCACGGTGTGATGAACACCGATAATATGGCCGTGTCCGGGGAAACCATCGACTATGGCCCCTGCGCCTTCATGGATGCCTATCACCCGCACACGGTCTTCTCATCCATCGATCAACAAGGGCGCTATGCGTTTCAGTCGCAGGCCAATATGGCCGTCTGGAACCTTGCGCAGCTCGCAACTTCGCTGTTGCCGCTGATGGATGGCGACCCGGATCACGCGGCCGAGGAAGCAACGCGGGTTCTGGAAAGCTTTGCCGAATATTTCAGCCCCGAATGGATGCGGCTGTTCCGCGCCAAGATCGGGCTGGTGACAGAGGAAGATGGGGATGAGGCGCTGATCACGGGCCTTTTGTCCCGGATGGCCAGTTCGCAGGCCGATTTTACCGCCACGTTCACCGCCCTGACCCAGGGCGATGCAAGCCAGCACATCACCGATAACGGGGCCTGGGACAGCTGGGCCCCGGACTGGACAGGCCGGTTGGAGCGGGAGCCGGGCGACCCCAAGAGGACGATGCGCGCCGCCAATCCCGTTCTGATCCCCCGCAATCACCGCGTGGAGGAGGCCATTCAGGCCGGGATCGACGGGGATTATGCCCCGTTCCACCGGCTGGTCGATGCGTTGGCTCAACCCTTCGATCCGCGATCAGATGATCTGGACCTCGCCACGCCACCAAAGCCGGATGAGCGCGTCTTGCGCACGTTTTGCGGCACCTGAGACGGTGTGGCTTCTGGAATTGCCGCCGCGACTTTAATAGGTTGAAGCCATGGAACCCCATGCTCTGGACCTGAAGCTGGTCACATACAACATGCGCAAGGCCATCGGGCTGGACCGACGGCGCGACCCGCACCGCATACTGGATGTGATCAATCATCTGGACGCGGATGTTGTGGTGTTGCAGGAAGCAGACCGGCGCCTTGGTCCACGCCCGACCGCCCTGCCCCATCGCCTGTTGTTCGATGAAACCGATTTCGTCGCGGTGCCGTTTGATCACAAAGGTGTTTCGCTGGGAAGCCATGGCAATGCGATCCTTGTGCGCAAGGGGCTGACCTTTCATAGCGCCGAACAGCTTGAATTGCCGGGGCTAGAGCCGCGCGGCGCTGTTTCGATCGAGATCGAAGGACAGTTAAAGCTTGTCGGCACCCATCTGGGCTTACTGCGCCCCTATCGTCATCAGCAAATGCGACAATTGGCGACGAAGTTGGCGCATTCCCCCTTGCCCACGGTGATTATGGGAGATTTCAACGAATGGTCGCCGAAGCGTGGATTTGAACCGCTGGAACACCGGTTCGATGTGATCTCGCCCGGTCGATCCTTTCACGCCGCGCGGCCCGTTGCGGCGCTGGATCGGCTGGCACTCAGTGAAGGCGTCGAACTGCGCGACGCCGGTGTGGACCAGTCTCCGCTGGCCAAAGTGGCGTCGGATCACTTACCGGTTTGGGCACATGTTCGCGTGAAAGGTTGAGGTCAACCGGACCGCGCCTCAGCGCCGGTGGCTTCGGCATTTGTCAATGGCGAACAGCATGCTATGACAGCCGGAAACCGCTGGGACACCCGTATGAATATCCTGCAAATCACCTCGCTTCTGATCGTTTTGGCCGGAGCCTTCGGGTCGATCAACTATCTGTTCCTGAAGCTGCCATCACCGATCGGCATATTGTTGGTGTCTCTGATGGCGTCTCTTGCGCTGATGGGGCTGGATTTCCTGATCCCGGCGATGGGTGTCGCCGATCAGGTCCGCAGCACTGTCGCCGATCTGGATTTTTCCGACACGTTGCTGGAAGGCATGTTGGGGCTGTTGCTCTTCGCCGGCGCATTGCATGTCAAAATTCAGGATTTGAGAGCGCAATGGGGGGTCGTTTTTCTAATGGCGACCATGGGCGTCGCCCTGTCCACGATTGTTGTAGGTGTCGGTTTCAGTTGGCTGACTGGCGCGCCCCTGCTGATCGCGCTGGTCTTTGGGGCGTTGATCTCGCCCACTGATCCCGTCGCGGTTCTGGGCGTCTTGCGCGAAGCAAATCTGCAAAAATCACTGGAAACAAAGATCGCCGGGGAGAGCCTTTTCAACGATGGGGTTGGCTACGTCGTTTTTTTGGTGCTGGTGGGGCTTGCCTTTACGTCCGGGCAAGGCGAACACGCCCCCGACCCCAGCGTCGAGGCTGCCCTTAAGCTGTTTTTTCAAGAGGCTGTCGGCGGTGCCCTTCTGGGGGTCGTCCTGGGCTGGCTGACCTTTCGCGTCATGCGCCACATCGACGATTATTCACTAGAGGTTTTGTTGACGCTTGGGCTGGCATTTGGCGGCTACGAGCTGGCCGTCGCGCTGCATGTCTCCGGCCCGATCATGGCCGTCTGCGCCGGGTTGTTGATTGGTGATGTCGGCACCAAACATGGGATGAGCGAAGAAACGCGGCGCTATGTCGATGCGTTCTGGAAGCTGATAGACGAAATTCTGAACGCGGTTCTGTTCCTTATGATCGGGTTTGAAGTCTTCGCCGTTGCCTTTACCATGGATGCCGTCACCGCCGGGGTGCTGTCGATCATTCTGGCCCTGATTGCTCGGCTGACGGCTGTGGCCGTGCCAGTCATCTTGCTCAGGCCTTTCCGCAGTTTCTCGCGCGGTGTTGTCCCGATCATGACCTGGGGGGGCTTGAAAGGCGGTATCTCGGTTGCGTTGGCGCTGAGCTTGCCCGACAACGAATGGAAACCCCTGATCCTGACCGCAACCTATATCATCGTCGTTTTCTCGATCATCGTGCAGGGCTTGACGGTCGCGCCGCTTGCGTCGCGGTTGGGGCGCGAACCGGAGTTGATGTAGGGACGACGCCCTTCTCAGGCAGTCCAAGCCCATCTCTGGTCGGCTCAATCCGAGGCCACTGCCCCAAGGATCAGTTCAACCGCCGGGCGGAAATTTCGGGTGAATTCATTGATGGCGAAGGCTTCGCGCATGTCATCCGGCAAGCCTTCGGGGTCGCGATTCGCGGTCAGATCAAATTGCGCGGCGCCTTGCAAAACATTCATCAAGGTGCGCGCAACCAGCGCGGCCCGATCGGGATCCAGGTGCATGAGTTTGGCAAGGTGAACAGCGAAGCGTTCAAATTTTGCCAGCATACTTCGTTTGGCGGTAAACAACGGCTCATCCGCCACGTTCGTCTCGATCACCGCGACCAAGCGCGCAAACAGGGGCAGGAACAGCGGTGTATTTTGCGACAGATCGGTCAGATAATCAGCCAAATCCGCCGGATGTGCACTTAGCTCGTGTTCGTTTTCAAAGCGGCCGACAAGATCCTCCAACGCTTCGACGAACAAAAGCAAGAACAGCTCTTCTTTGGAACGGACGTAAAGATACAGCGTTCCCTTGGCGAGATTGGCACGGCGTGCCAGGGCGTTCATGGTCACACCGTCAAAGCCCAATTCTTCGATCAGATCACGCGCGGCGGCCAGAATCTCTGCCTGCCGCTTGACCTTCTGATCCTCGGATCGGGCTCTTTTACTTGAATGTATCGTCAACGATCTCCGCCATTCCCGCCTGTCGCAAGTCAAGCCCGCGCGTTGATCTGACTATCGGACGATCATTGCCTGCTTGGCAAGAGCGGCTGTAGCGCGATGGCGGTATTCGCCGCTGCGTCAGATTGGCCAGTCACTTCTCGCGGGTGACTGTTTATCGCTTGGTGAAGCTGCATGAAAACGACGGAACCCGTGGCAAAACGAACTTGGCGACGGGCGGGTGCGGTATGAAAGTGCGGACCGGGATCCATCGCGTCAGGTGATCATATTCATCACTGATGTCGACTTGCCTTGCCTGCGAAAACCGGGTCTTGTCGCCGGGTTGCTTTCCTGAACCTGTGAAGTGTCGCTACCATGCAAAACATCCGTGGAATTTTCTTGATCATCTTCGCCATGGCTGCGTTCGCGTTGGAAGATGTCTTCATCAAGTCGATGACGCAGGGGATGCCTACCTCGCAAACCTTGTTTCTTCTTGGGGTTGGCGGCGCGGTGGCCTTTGCCATTATCACCTATGCCCAACGTGGCACGCTTGCCCCGCTTGTGCATCGTGACATGAAATCAAGGGCCATGCTGTGGCGCAATGCGTCCGAAGCCGTTTCGGCAATGTTTTTCGTGACCGCCCTGTCGCTCGTCCCCCTGTCCACGGTTTTGGCGGTGTTTCAGGCGATGCCGCTGGCCACGACGGCAGGTGCCGCGCTGTTTCTGGGTGAACAGGTCGGCTGGCGTCGGTGGACCGCCATTGGCATCGGTTTTCTTGGTGTTCTTCTGATTATTCGTCCGGGCGCAGACGGCTTCCAGATGGCCGCCCTGCTGCCGATTGCTGCCGTGTTTGGCATCGCCCTTCGCGATCTGCTGACCCGTCAGCTTGACCCGACGATCCCGTCCACCAGCGTGGCATTCTATGCGTTTCTAACTTGCATTCCGGCGGGTGTCATTTTGATCCCGGTCAGTGGATCGTTCGTCGTCCCTGAGCAGACTGGTTGGCTGCTGATGCTGGGGGCAACAGTTTTCGGCGTGTCTGGTTATTATGCCATCGTCATTGCCCTGCGTGTGGCCGAGACGTCGATCATCATGCCGTTCAGATACAGTCGTTTGATCTTCTCGATCTTTTTGGGGATCGTCGTGTTCGGCGAAGATCCCGACCGCTTGACCTATCTTGGGGCAAGCGTCGTGATCGGCACCGGCATCTATACCTTCCTGCGCGAACGGCGTGTAATGCACGGAGACATCACTGACCCCGCGTAAGGCTGTTGTCGGATGACGCAAGACGCGCTAAAGAGCCTCAACTGAAGTTTTCTTCTTATTGGGAGCGCTAACATGACCATCATCGTCGATATTTTTGCCCGCGAGATTCTGGACAGCCGAGGCAACCCGACCGTTGAGGTAGACGTGATCCTGGACGATGGCACGCTGGGCCGCGCTGCCGTGCCGTCCGGGGCATCGACCGGGGCGCATGAAGCCGTTGAAAAGCGCGATGGCGACAAGGCGCGTTATATGGGCAAAGGCGTTCTGGAAGCGGTCGAGGCCGTAAATGGCGAGATTGCCGATACTCTGGTCGGCTTTGACGCCACCGAACAGGAAGCCATCGACGCAGCCATGTGCGAACTGGATGGCACGCCGAACAAGGCCCGTCTGGGTGCCAACGCCATTCTTGGTGTCTCGCTGGCCGTGGCGAAAGCCGCCGCCGATGCCTCTGCCCTACCCCTTTACCGTTATGTCGGCGGGGCGTCTGCGCGCGTGTTGCCGGTGCCGATGATGAACATCATCAACGGCGGTGAACATGCCGACAACCCGATCGACATTCAGGAATTCATGATCATGCCCGTGTCTGCGAAAAACATTCGCGAAGCCGTGCGGATGGGATCGGAAGTGTTCCACACCCTGAAAAAAGAGCTGTCGGCCGCTGGCCTGTCCACCGGCATCGGCGACGAGGGCGGCTTCGCCCCAAATATCGGCTCGACCCGCGACGCGCTCGACTTCATCATGAGCTCGATCAAGAAAGCGGGCTACACACCGGGCGAAGACATCTATCTGGCGCTCGATTGCGCCGCGACCGAGTATTACAAGGACGGAAAATATGTCCTTTCAGGCGAAGGTAAATCGCTGACCAGCGAGGAGAATGCCCAATATCTGAAAGCACTCTGCGACGACTATCCGATCATCTCGATCGAAGACGGCATGTCGGAAGACGACTGGGACGGCTGGGTCGCCTTGACCGAACTGCTGGGCGACAAGATCCAGCTTGTGGGCGATGACCTGTTCGTGACCAACCCCGAACGTCTGGCCGAGGGGATCGCGAAAGGCGCGGCCAACTCGATGCTGGTGAAGGTCAACCAGATCGGCACCTTGTCCGAGACGCTGAAAGCCGTCGACATGGCCCACCGCGCACGAATGACCAACGTCATGTCGCACCGCTCGGGCGAGACTGAGGATGCGACCATCGCCGACCTTGCCGTCGCCACCAATTGCGGCCAGATCAAAACCGGGTCGCTCGCACGCTCGGACCGGCTCGCGAAATACAACCAACTGATCCGGATCGAGGAAATGCTGGGGGTGACGGCGGAATATGCCGGGCGGTCGATTTTGAAGTAAGCGATTTGCCGATTATCAGGGTAAAGGCCGGTGCAATGCTCCGGCCTTTTTCTTTGCATGGCGATCAAGAGCCCTAACTGGCCACCGGCTGATACGACTTTTGGCCTTCCTGCGCCCGCTTCATTGCGGACATGGCCTCTTTACTGGTCATGAGCTTGGTTGTTGATCCACCCGCCATGGTTCCGGAGGCGCCAACCACCAAGGCACACGCAGCCATTACTTCATCGCTCGGCGCTTCGATTAGCGCCATGACATCATCCTCTCCGAAGCAGAAAAACAGGTGATGCAACTTACCACCCAACGCCGCAATCAACTTCCCTGCGGCAGCTTCGCGATCTTGCGGCTTTTCCACGAGGGACCGCAAGGAATCGGTACTGTATTGACCTTTGAACATATAAAACGACATCTGATCTTCCTTTCTTGTTGAAAGGTTCCGTGCCGCAGACACCTGCCCCATCGCGCAGTATTGTGACCGAACCCTATCACGGATGTACGCTTGTGTCATTTTTCGCAGGCACGAAAGAATGTGCCCAACCAGAAAACGATAAGACATGACCCCCGAGCAAATCATCATCCACCTCGACCTCGCCCCGCACCCCGAAGGCGGGCATTATCGTCAGACATGGGTGGATGTGGCCAGCGATGGTCGCCCATCCGGCACCTGCATCTGTTTCCTGTTGAAAGACAGCGAGCGCAGCCATTGGCACCGGGTCGATGCGACCGAGATCTGGCTGTATCACGCGGGGGCGCCGCTGATCCTGTCAATGGCGGCGACCGATGCAGGGTCTGCGTTGGATCAGGAGCTCGGCGCGGTCCTTGCGGCGGGTCAATCGCCGCAAATGATCGTGCCACACCACCACTGGCAGGCCGCACGATCCATCGGTGCCTATTCGTTGGTCAGTTGTGTCGTGTCACCGAGGTTTCAGTTCGACGGTTTCACGCTGACGCCCGAAGGGTTCGACATCCTCCGCGCCTGATGGGCTTAGCCACCCAGCAAAAGCGCCGAGACCGGGGCCATTGCCACTGTTTTCGCCCGGTTTCCAAGGTTCCATTCGATCAGGGCTTGCAGGGTCTCCGCCTGCGCGCGGCCCAGCATGATCACACCATCTTCCTGACCGGCCTTGAAGGCGGCATTGTCCAGAAAACGGCGCATGACCTTGCCATCCTGCCCTTCGCCATCCAGTTCACGGAACACGACGCCCGCAGCAACACCGTTTTTCAGCGCGGTTTTGTGGCCAGTGTTCAGGCCTTGCGGTTCAGACACCAGCCCGTGCCCGCTGGCAATCAAAATCTCGGAAATCTGCGCCGCAAGCTGGCTATTGCTTTGAAACCCGCTGTCTTCAGCCATGAAAACTCCAACAGCAAGGTCCAGAAGCGGTGCCTGAGCCTGAAAGATCACTTCGGCATCTGTCGGGGTCGCATTCACGGGCAAGGCGGGCACAATCAACACCTCGGCTCCGACATCTCGATAAAAGGAAATGGCCTGGGCTGCATCCGGGGCACTGGCATCCACGATGAAGCTGACCGGGAACGGCAAATTGTTCAGATCTCCCAACGATTGACGCGCTGCGCCCTGATCCACCAACACGACGGACATCAGTGGACGACCTTCCGGATTGGCAAAGACGGCGGCATTTTGTTCGATGGCCCGCAGCGGCGTGTCCGTCAGGACCGGGTCGTCACCTGTCGCCTCGGCGTCTCCGTCCGTTGTTGACTGCTCAATCGTGGGCAAGCGGTTGGTCGTCACACCATCTGCCAGATCACCGATGGGGGCGACGGGGTCGCTTTTGATCTGCGGGGTGTTGGCAAGGTCGGGTATGGATTGCGGCAGGTTGCGGTCAGCCGATTCCCCGGCCGCGTTGGGATCTGTATCGGTGTCTTCATTCGCCTCACCGGTATCCTGTTCCGAGGCGTCCTGTTCCGAGGCGTCTTGCTCTGCTGGCTGTGGCGCGTCATCAGACGGGGCCGCGGGTGGCGCGTCGGTTTCACCCGGTGCATCACTGTCCGGCACAGCAGGTTCGGGCGGAGGGGCTGGCGCATCTGCCACGGGAACATCTGCATCTGGCGCCACATCTGCCGTTTCCATGTCGGCCGGCGCATCCGGTGCACTGATCGCGTCTGGCGGTGTATCATTGGCAACCGGCGGGTCTTCGGTTGGCGGCACTGCGTCTTCGGTGATCGTTATGTCCTGATCAACCGCCGGCGGATCGACCCGCCCCGGTTGCACCGGTGCCAATTGCAGCGATACAAGACCAAGACCCGACACGACCGTCCCGGCCAAAACACCTGACAAGAAGCCCTTTGCCATGGCTTTCTCTCCCCGAAACCTCATCCTTTGCACGTGCCGCTCTTGACCGTCGGCACCTGCGTGGATCATGTATAGCCCGACAATCGCAGGACGTAACCCCTGCTGAGACATTCTTGGCGAAAGGCCGCACCATGATCCTGCTGATCGATAATTATGACAGCTTTACTTACAATCTCGTCCATTATTTCGGCGAGTTGGGGGCAGATGTTGTGGTCAAACGCAACGACGCGCTGAATGTGCAAGAGGCGATGGGCATGGGCGCGGATGGAATCGTTTTGTCCCCCGGTCCCTGTGATCCGGCGCAGGCGGGCATCTGTCTGGCCTTGACCGCCGCTGCGGCTGACGCGAAAGTTCCCCTGTTTGGCGTCTGTCTTGGCCATCAAGCCATTGGCGAGGCGTTTGGCGGCAAGGTCGTGCGCGCACCCGAGATCGTGCATGGCAAGATGGGAGAGATCAGGCACCAGGGTAAAGGCGTGTTCAAAGGTCTGCCCTCGCCGCTTCTGGCCACACGCTATCATTCGCTGGTCGTAGATCGCGACAGCCTGCCCGATTGTCTGGAAATCACCGCCGAGCTGGACAACGGATTGATCATGGGTCTGCGCCACAAAGAGCTTGAGGTGGAAGGCGTGCAGTTCCACCCGGAAAGCATCCGGTCCGAGCATGGCCACGCAATGCTTCAAAATTTCCTGAACAAGACGAAAGTATCCGCATGAGCGACGCAATGAAACCGCTGATCTATGCCGCGACCGAGGGGCCACTGTCCCGCGCTCAGGCCGAGCTTGCCTTTGAAGAACTGTTCGAAGGGCGCGCAACCCCCGCCCAGATCGGTGCGCTTCTGGCTGCGATGCGGGCGCGTGGCGAAAGTGTTTCCGAATACGCGGCGGCGGCGGCGGTGATGCGCGCCAAATGCGCCAAGGTCAACGCTCCCGAAGGCGCGATGGACATTGTTGGTACGGGTGGCGACGGGATGGGCACGCTGAACATCTCGACTGCGACGGCCTTTGTGGTAGCGGGCGCGGGTGTGACGGTCGCCAAGCACGGCAACCGCAACCTGTCATCGAAATCAGGCGCGGCGGATGCGCTGACCGAAATGGGCGTGAACGTCATGGTCGGCGCTGATGTGGCAGAACGCGCCATCAACAAGGTCGGCATCGGCTTCATGATGGCCCCGATGCACCACCCGGCGATGAAGCATGTGATGCCCGTGCGTCAGGAAATGGGGTGCAAGACGATCTTCAATATCCTTGGCCCCCTGACCAACCCGGCAGGTGTCAAACGTCAGTTGACCGGGGCGTTTGCTGCCGACCTGATCTTTCCGATGGCGGAAACCCTGCAATCGCTGGGGTCGGAAAAAGCGTGGCTGGTGCATGGAGCGGACGGGATGGACGAGATCTCGATCACCGGAGTGACATCAGTTGCTGCGCTTGAGGATGGTAAAATCCATTCCCGCGAAATTCACCCCGAAGATGCGGGGCTTCCAGTGCACCGGCTTGCGTCGATCCTCGGGGGCGAGCCTGCCGAGAATGCCGTCGCCTTCCGCGCGCTGCTGGAAGGCGAGGCATCTGCCTTCCGCGATGCCGTTCTTTTGAACGCCGCTGCTGCACTTGTGGTGGCCGACAAGGCAAGCGATCTGAAAGAAGGCGTTGGATTGGCGGCTGAAAGCATCGACAGCGGAGCGGCGAAAGCCAAGATCGAAGCGTTGGCAAAGCTGACCTCGGTCGCGTGACATACCGCGCCTTGCCCCTTAACACACGAAGGCATAAACCACGCCCATGAGCACCGTTTTAGACAAGATCAAAGCCTACAAGCTGGACCATGTGGCCGCATGCAAAGCGGCCCGCCCCCTGTCCGCGGTCGAGGCCGCCGCCCGTGAGGCAAGCCCCACGCGGGACTTTGCGCGATCGCTGATGAAGGCCGCTGAAACCGGCTATGGCCTGATCGCCGAGGTCAAGAAGGCCAGCCCGTCCAAAGGTCTGATCCGCGCCGATTTCGACCCATCGGCGCTTGCAAAAGCCTATGAGGCCGGCGGCGCGACCTGCCTGTCGGTGCTGACCGACACACCGTCCTTCCAGGGCGCGGACGACTATTTGGTCGCTGCGCGCGACGCGGTCTTGCTTCCAGCCCTGCGCAAAGACTTCATGTATGACGCCTATCAGGTCGCTGAAGCCCGCGCCTTGGGGGCTGACTGCATCCTCATCATCATGGCCTCGGTAGAGGACACTCAAGCGCAAGAGCTTGAAGATGCAGCCTTTTCATGGGGCATGGATGTGCTGATCGAGGTGCATGACGAGGCCGAACTGGAGCGCGCCCTTGCGTTGAAATCGCCGCTTCTGGGCGTGAACAACCGCAACCTGAAGACTTTCGAGACGACACTGGACACCACCCGCCGCCTGTCAAAACTTGCGCCCGCTGATCGTCACCTTGTGTGCGAAAGCGGATTGTCTACTCCGCAAGATCTGGCCGATATGGCTGAATATGGCGCGCGGTCGTTCCTGATCGGCGAAAGCCTGATGCGTCAGGACCACGTCGAGGCCGCAACCCGCGCCCTGCTTGCCAATCCGGTGCCCGCATGAGCGACAAATCCCCCCTCACCCATTTCGACGCAGATGGACAGGCTCATATGGTCGACGTGTCCGACAAGGCCGTGACAGACCGCGTCGCGCTGGCCGAGGGGTTCGTGAAGATGACGCCCGAGACATTGGCCCTTGTCACTTCCGGCTCGGCGAAAAAAGGTGACGTTCTGGGTGTGGCGCGGCTGGCCGGGATCATGGGGGCAAAACGCACCTCGGACCTGATCCCTTTGTGTCATCCCCTGTCCATCACCAAGGTCGCGCTGGAGCTGGCCCCACAGCCCGACCTGCCCGGCGTGCGCATCACCGCGACCGTCAAGACCGGCGGCCAAACAGGGGTCGAGATGGAAGCGTTGACCGCTGTGTCTGTTGCCTGTCTGACCGTTTATGACATGCTCAAAGCCGCCGAAAAAGGCATGCAGATCACCGGCATCCGCCTTCTGCGTAAAGAAGGCGGAAAATCCGGGGTCTACGCACGAGAATCCGGGGATACCTGATGATCACCGTAGCTAAGGCGCTGGACGCGATATTCGATCTGGTGCGGCCTCTGGGCACGGAAGAGGTGCCACTGGCCGACGCGGCGAACCGCACCCTTGCCGCCCCCATCACAGCCTCCCGCCTGCAACCGCCCTTCGCGGCCTCGGCCATGGACGGTTATGCGCTGAACGGGGTGGAGGCCGACCCCGAAGCAATGTTTCGCGTCATCGGCGAAAGTGCGGCAGGGCATGGATTTCATGGCCACGTTGGCCCCGGCGAATGTGTGCGGATCTTCACCGGTGCGCCGATGCCTGACGGTGCGGATCGCGTGATCATTCAGGAAGATGTAGAGCGTAAGGGCGATCTGATCACGCTTGCGCGCAAATTGGACACAGTCCCACATGTGCGTCCGGCGGGTGCCGATTTCGCACCCGGTGACACAATCCCGGCACCCCGCATGCTGTCACCTGCCGACCTCGCGCTGGCGGCGGCGATGAACGTGCCCACCTTGACCGTCACCCGCAAACCCATCATCGCGCTTATGGCCACCGGAGACGAATTGGTTATGCCGGGCGAAACCCCCGGCCCGGATCAGATCATCGCGTCAAATGCCTTTGGCCTGAAAGCCTTGATCGAGGCAAATGGTGGCCACGCCCGCATGTTGCCGATTGCACGAGACAATGCCGACAGCTTGCGCACCGCGTTTGATCTGGCCGCGGATGCCGATCTGATCGTGACCATAGGCGGCGCATCTGTTGGCGACCATGATCTGGTCGGCGACGTGGCCGCCGAATTGGGGATGGAACAGAGCTTCTATAAGGTGCTGATGCGCCCCGGAAAGCCTTTGATGGCTGGGCGGATGGGAAATGCTGTTATGATCGGCCTACCCGGAAATCCGGTGTCCTCGATGGTCTGCGGCCATGTGTTTCTGGTGCCTGCCATGCGCGCGATGCTCGGGTTGGGGACAGCGGCAGCGCCGCGCAAAACAGCGATATTGGCTGCCCCGCTCAAGGCGAACGGCCCGCGCGAACACTACATGCGGGCACGGGTTGATGGTGACGAGATAACGATATTCGACAGCCAGGACAGCGCGCTCTTGAGCGTATTGTCTCAGGCCAATGCGCTGGCCATTCGCCCCGCGTCCGATTCAGCGCGCGAAGCAGGCGAAAGGCTTGACTACCTCCCGATCTGACACGATCTGCTGACCCTGCGTTCCCGCCTGACGTGCGCTGTTGACACAAAAAGGGAACAGGGATAGAACATTCACTGAACGCCCCGCAACGAGGGCCCTTTCTAACCCGTCGCTTAGGCTGCGGTATCGGAATGCAGAAAGACGGAGGTGTGAGAGCATGTTGACACGCAAACAGTTGGAACTTTTGGATTTTATTCACAAACGGATCCAACGTGACGGTGTGCCCCCGTCTTTTGACGAAATGAAGGAAGCGCTGGACCTGCGCTCGAAATCCGGGATTCACCGGCTGATCACTGCTTTGGAAGAACGCGGCTTTATCCGCCGCCTTGCCCACCGCGCCCGCGCCATTGAAATCGTGAAACTGCCTGAGCCGTTGGAGAATGCCGGACGCGCTGGGTTCGAACCGCGCGTGATCAAGGGCGACCGCCCCGAACGCACCCCGCCAAGCGCCATCGCTCTTGAAGGATTAGGCGTCAGCGACTTGCCTCTGATGGGTCGCATCGCGGCTGGTGAACCGATCGAAGCCATCACCGACGGCGCGCAGCACGTGTCTGTGCCCGAAAACATGCTGGCCACCGGCGGGCGTCACTATGCGCTTGAGGTTAAGGGCGATTCAATGATCGACGCCGGGATCAACAATGGCGATGTGGTTGTCATTCGCGAAACCAGTCAGGCGCAGAACGGCGATATCGTCGTGGCGCAGGTGGATGGCTACGAAGCCACGCTGAAGCGGTTTCGCAAAACCGACGGCATGATCGCTTTGGAAGCGGCCAACCCGGCCTATGAGACACGCCTGCTGCCAGAAGGTCAGGTCAAGGTTCAGGGCAAGCTGGTCGGTTTGATCCGCACCTACTGACCCGCATCGGACAGCTCGTTGGAAACAGAAAAAGGGACGCGGCCATTGCGCGTCCCTTTCATTGTACTCGGTTGGCGTATTGTGTCAGCCAAGCCCCGACAGTTTTCTCTGCAATTCGGCCAGCTGTTTCTTTATGGCGTCCAGTTCGTCCCTGGATCCATTTTCCGTTTTGTCGGATGCATCGTCATCGTCGTCTGACGACCCGGTGCTGCCGGGAAATCCGCTCATCATCGCTTTCATGAAAGCTTCTTGCTGCGCTTGCATCGCCTCGAACCCCGGCATCTGCGCCATAGGATTGCCCATCGCCCCGAAGTTTTCCATCATCTTGGACTGACCATCGCGCAGCATTTCAAAACTTGCGGCCAGAAACTGTGGCACAACGCTGTGTGCCTGCGTGGTATAGGACCGTACAAGATCCGTCAGCACATCCACCGGCAAGACACTTTCGCCCCGGCTTTCGTGTTCTGCAACGATCTGAAGCAGATATTGGCGCGTCAGATCATCACCCGATTTCAAGTCGATAATCTGCACTTCCCGTCCATCGCGAATAAACCCGGCGATATCGTCCAATGTCACGTAATCAGACGTCTCGGTGTTATATAGGCGCCGACTGGCGTAGCGCTTGATCAGCAGCGGTTCTTGTTTCTGAGCCATATTATCTCCCCGCAGCATTTTTTTGCTGCACTGCAAAAGCCTACCAAAGCCCACATCAAAGGCAAGCTTTTTGACCAACTATTACGTGAGGGGTCGGAACCTGGCGCACATGGAAAAAGGGCGAGCACAAGGCTCGCCCTTCTGGAATAGGCCGGATCGGGAGGTTGGTATCCGGCGAAATTCGCTTACTTGGCAGTCGCTTTTTTAGCGGCTTTCTGAACTTCGTCAGTTGCTTTTTTGACAGCAGCTTGAGCATCGTCGCCCAGCTCTTTGCCAGCAGCCATCATCAGTTCAACTGTTTCAGCTTGAACTTTTTTGGCAACTTCAGCGAAAGCAGCCAGGTTTTCAGCAGCCAGCTCAGCTTGGGCCGAAGCGAAGTCTGTTACGGCTTTGCCATAATCAGCAGCTTCTTCTTTAGCTGTGGTGACGTCGCCCATTTTGGCCAGTGTTTCCTTGGTCCATTTGGTCGAGATCTCAGCCGATTTGTCTGCAGCTTGCAGAGCAACTTTCGACATTTTCTCAGCCAGAGCAGCTTGGTTTTTGAAAGCGTCTTGAGCGACCGACATGTCAACGGGGAAGTTGCCCATCATGTCCTGGAACATCTTGGTGAAGTCTTGTGTCTTAGTCATTGTCATATCTCCGTGGTTTGGCGCCGGGAGGAGGTCGGTGCCTGAATTGCTATGAGGAGAATATGTATGCTGCGGTGCAGAAAATCAAGCTTTTTCTGCACCGCAGCATTTGACTATTTTAAGTTGTTGAAAATCAGGTATTTGGTTTTGCCACAACATAGGTGCCGGGCGCCGGGGCAAGAGGTTTGTGCGACGAATCACCGACCTCGCGCGCCTCGATCTGCTTGCCTGACCGCTCGGACAGCCAAGCATCCCATCGGCCCCACCAGGACCCATCGTTGAAGGTCGCCCCGTCCATCCAGTCATCCGATGCAGCGGGCCAATCTTCGTTTGTGTAGTGACCATACTTCTTTTTCGAAGGAGGGTTCACGATCCCGGCAATATGCCCGCTTTGCGATACGATGAAGGTCTTGTCCTTCGATCCCATCTGCCGGATGCCGTCATAAGATGACTTCCATGCGGCGATGTGATCTGTCTCGCAAGCAATGGCGCAAAGCGGGACGTCGACATCAGCAATCGACAGATGCTCATCCAGCAGCTCGAAATCACCTTTGGCAAAACGGTTGCCCTGACACAGACCGCGTAAATACTCGACGGTCATCTTGGCAGGCAGGTTCGTGCTGTCCCCATTCCAGAACAGAAGATCGAAGGCGGGCGGCGTCTTGCCCAGCATATAGCTGTTGATCGCCGGTCCATAGATCAGATCATTGGGCCGCAAATACGAGAACGTCCGCGACATGAAGAAGCTGTCCAGATAGCCACGCTCGGCGACTTCTTCTTCGATACCGGTGACGAAATCATCATCCAGAAAGACGCCGACTTCGCCCTGATCCGAGAAATCTGTCAGGGTGGTGAAGAATGTGGCGGAATTGACGGATTTGTCGCCACGCTTCTTCATCAAGGACAAGGTTAGCGACAGTGTTGTTCCGGCGATGCAATACCCGACCACATTGACCTTCTTCTGGTTTGTGATCGCTTTCACCTCGCGCATGGCAGCCAGATATCCATCTTCGATATAGTCGCCCAGCCCCACATCGGCATAGGACGCGTCCGGGTTTACCCAGCTGACCACAAACAGCGTGTAACCCTGATCGACGATCCATTTGATCAGGCTGTTCTGTTCCTTCAGGTCCATGATGTAGAACTTGTTGATCCAGGGCGGAAAGATGATCAGCGGGGTGGCGTGCACCTTCTCGGTCGTCGGGGCATATTGGATCAACTCCATCATCCGGTTGCGATAGACAACCTGCCCCGGCGTTGTCGCGATGTTCTTGCCCACCTCGAACGCACTTTCGTCCACCAGCTTGACCAGAAGTTCGCCGTCATTTGCTTCAAGATCAGCGACCAGGTTTTCCAGCCCCTGCACCAGCGACTGCCCGTTTGTTTCCACCGCTCGCTCCATCGCGTCCGGGTTGGTTGCCAGAAAGTTGGTGGGACTCATCATGTCGATGATCTGATGGGTGAAGAACTCCATCCGCTTGGTGTCTTCCGGGTCAAGCCCTTCCACATCTTTCAGCGCGTCTTCCATCGCCTGCGAACTGATCAGATACTGTTGTTTGACATAGTTGTAATAAGGATGGGAATCCCACAAAGGATTCGAAAATCGGCGGTCCTTCGGGCCGGGATCCTCAGGTGCCTTGAAGTCGCCGGCCGCCAGTGCCGCTTGTGCTTCAATCGCATGTTCCAGCGTTTTGCCCCAATATGCCACCTGATGTTCGAACATTTTGGACGGGTTTGCCATCATGTCCGCCCAGATCGTCCCGGCGGCCTTCACATAGAACTCCTGCCCCGGCGCCTGCAAGCTGGGGCGCACAGGCTTTCGATGTGCCATGATATTGGCCAGACGTTTTGACAATTCCTCGATGCGGGCGAGGTTGTTGTTCAGTTCACTCAGCTCCTGGCCTTTATTAACTTGGTCAGTTGTCATGAAACAATTTCCCCCCTATGGTTTCTGCAAGTGCAGCATCGTAAAAACTGCATATGAAACCAACTATGCGAATGCAGAGTGTAAAAATCAAAGGCTAATATCAAATGCGGTACATGGCGACTTACGATCTGATGGAGACGATCCGCAATACGAATCAGTGGTTGGGTGCAACGGCCGCCGCCATGGGCTCGTATCCCGCAACAGCCTTGGTTCCGAACCCTTTCTTTCAGATCATGGCGGCTTGGGGCGAAGTAACAGAACGCAGCTTTGACCGCATGGTCACCAAACCCGACTGGGGCATCCTGAGCGTCGTCGGAGAAGATGGGCGTGACCACGTGGTCCAGATCGAGAAGCGGGTCGAACGGCCGTTTGGCGACCTGATCCAGTTCAAAGTCACAGGACGCCCCGAGAAAAAACGACGCATTCTGCTGGTGGCCCCAATGTCCGGACACTATGCGACCCTTCTGCGCTCGACCGTTGCCAGTCTTCTTCCCGATGCCGAAATCTACATCACCGATTGGCACAATGCGCGGGATATCCCCGTCAGTGCCGGGAAGTTCGACATTGAGGATTACACCCTGTATCTGGTGGATTTCATGCGCCATCTGGGCCCCGACATCAATGTCGTCGCGGTCTGTCAACCCGCCCCCCTGACACTGGCGGCCACGGCCTATCTGGCCGAACTGGACCCCGAAGCGCAGCCGCAAACCCTGACCCTGATCGGCGGGCCGATTGATCCTGACGCCGCGGCAACGGATGTGACCGATTTCGGGCGTCGCGTGACCATGGGGCAGTTGGAAGAAACCGCCATTCAGCGGGTCGGCTTCAAATACAAAGGGGCAGGTCGGATGGTCTATCCCGGTCTGCTGCAATTGGCGGGCTTCATGTCCATGAATGGAGAGAAGCATTCGAAAGCGTTTTCAAACCAGATCATGCGAGTGGCCAAGGGTGAAGCATCGGAACGGGATAAACACAACCGTTTCTATGACGAATACCTTGCTGTCATGGACATGACCGCCGAGTTTTACCTGAGCACAGTTGAACGTGTTTTCAAAAACAGCGAAATCGCCAAAAACGCATTTGTCGTTAACGGTCATACCGTGAATATCGGTGCGATCACGGACGTTGCCGTGAAGACGGTCGAAGGCACCAAGGACGACATCACCGCCCCCGGTCAATGCATCGCTGCACTGGACCTGCTGACCGGCTTGTCCGCGGACAAAAAGGCCAGCCATGTCGAAGATGGAGCGGGCCACTACGGCATTTTTGCTGGCAAAAGCTGGCGGAACAATATCCGCCCTCTGGTTCTGGACTTCATTGACCAGAACGACGGACGCCACGCGGCACAAGCTGCCAAGAAACGCGCCAGGAAAGCTGCCGCAAAACCCGCCAAGCTGAACGTCGTGAAGGCCGCTGGCAAGTAGGTTCAGCGACCTCCGACACATCAAGGCGCGCATTGCAGCTGCGCCTTTTTAATCTACTGACGTAGCTTGATCAGCGCAGCTCAAGCGGCATATCCAGCCAGGCTCGCATTCCGATATTGACCTGTTGCGGCACCTCGACGGTTGGCAAATGCCCGGCCGCGGTCAAGATCACAAGTTCGGCCCCTGGAATAAGGGCCGCCATGTTTTCGTGCCGTTTGGGTGGGGTCAGCCCATCATGCGCACCGCACATCACCATAGTCGGCACCTTCAACCGCTGCAAACTGCGCTGCGCATCAGGGCGCCGTTGAAGGGCGCGTGACTGGCGGACGAACATCTCGCCTCCCAGCCGATGCGCCATATCGTGCACCAGTGCCACCACCGCCTCCCGTCCGGGACCGGGGGCAAGATGGTTGGGGGACAGGGTTTCCGTCATTGCCTCCTCCAACCGCCCGGCACTGGCGCGCACGATCTGCGGCTCGCGCCATGCGGCCTGGGCGGGCGTGTCCGGCAAAGGCGTGGTGGAAATCAACGCCAGACGGGAAACACGATCCGGCGCGCGGCGGGCGATCTCCATCGCGACGATGCCACCCATGCTCAGCCCGGCCAGCGCAAAGCGCGAAGGCAAATGCTCAAGAATATGAGCGGCCATGTCGCGGATCGTGTCCCCACAGACCGGAGGGGCAACCACAACCATATGATCCCGCGACAAATCCTCAATCTGCGGCCCAAACACCCGCGCGTCACACATCATTCCGGGGATCAGAACCACAGGTTCCTGCATCTTCTGCTCGCTTGTTTCTGTTTTGCCTCTGCTGTGACCTTGGCCCGCCCATGATACCGGTGCAAGCGCTATTGCCCGTCCGACTGTGGTCAGATCCGCGCCAGAACAACTTTGACCATCTTCTGTATGGTGCGCAGACACTCATCGTCCGAGAACCGATGATCGGCCCCTTTGACCAGCGTCAACCGGATGTCGTTGCCGTCGACGTGTTCCAGCAACTTCAGCGCCTGCGCAGTGGACACCGCCGTATCTTCGGTGCCTTGCAAAAAGCGCACAGGCATATTAAGCGGCAGCGGGCTGCGCAAAACCAAATGATCGCGACCATCTTCGATCAGCCGCTTGGTGATAACATAATCTTCATCATAATCGGACGGGATCGACAGGAACCCCTCGCGCTCCAGCTCTGCTTTCTGATCGTCGTTGAACCCGGTCCAATATCCATCTTCGGTAAAATCAGGCGCCGCCGCGAT
The DNA here is from genome assembly GCF_056857795.1 of Aliiroseovarius sp. B-4. Taxonomy (NCBI): domain Bacteria; kingdom Pseudomonadati; phylum Pseudomonadota; class Alphaproteobacteria; order Rhodobacterales; family Paracoccaceae; genus Aliiroseovarius; species Aliiroseovarius sp. B-4. Next base: position 30,164 of record NZ_JBSXNV010000031.1, on the reverse strand, counting down.
GGTGACAAGGCCAACCAACCGGCCCGGTCGCGCACGCGCCAAAAGCAGCGACTGCCAGCCGCCCATCGAGCTGCCAACCGCCAGCACAGGCCCGTCAATCAACTGGTCCACCACAGCCAGCGTGTCCTCGTGCCAGTCTCCGATGCAACCGTCGGTAAATTCCTCCGAGCTTTGCCCGTGGCCCGAGTAATCAAACCGCAGGAATGCCCGCCCTTCGGCTTTAGCCCAAGCTTCCAGAGCAACCGCCTTGGTGCCTTCCATGTCCGACTTCAGGCCGGACAGAAACAGGATCGTCGGCCCCTGCCCATCGGTTTTCACGTAAGCGATGCGCCGACCATTTGCGGTCTCAAGAAACTGGATGTCGGTCATGATCTTCCCTGTCTGTTGTGGCGCGCAAACCATACCGGGCACGAAATGCTCTGCAATCCCCAACATTGCCCGCCCCCCGTTGACAGTCGCAGAAACAAGGTTCAAAAGTCGCCCACACATAACCCGCAACCGGGCGTTCCGTGGGCGCCAAAACGACGAGGAGACGGCTATGAGCCAGATATCCCTTACATTTCCTGACGGCAATTCACGCGAGTATGACGCGGGTATCACCCCTGCCGAGGTCGCCGCGAGCATCTCGAATTCGCTGGCGAAAAAGGCCATTTCTGCCACCGTGGACGGTGTCCATTGGGACATGCAGTGGCCGATCAAGGGAAATGCCGCAATCTCCATTCACACGATGAAGGACGAAACGCAGGCGCTGGAACTGATCCGGCACGACTTTGCCCACGTCATGGCGCGCGCGGTGCAGGAAATCTGGCCCGACGTGAAAGTCACCATCGGCCCGGTGATCGAGAATGGCTGGTATTACGACTTTGATCGTGAAGAACCATTCACGCCCGAAGATCTGGGTGCGATCGAAGCGAAGATGAAGGAAATCATCAACAAGCGTGAACCGGTGACGACCGAGATCTGGGAACGTGACCGCGCGGTCAAGTTCTATGAGGCCAACAACGAATCTTACAAGGTCGAACTGATCGAGGCCATTCCGGGCGATGAGCCCTTGCGCATGTATTGGCACGGACATTGGCAGGACCTTTGCCGTGGTCCACACCTGCAACATACAGGCCAACTGCCCGCCGACGCGTTCAAGCTAATGAACGTGGCTGGTGCCTATTGGCGTGGCGACAGTGATCGCGCCATGCTGCAACGTATCTATGGCGTGGGTTTTCAAAACAAAGAGCAGCTGAAAAAACACCTGCACATGTTGGAAGAAGCCGCCAAACGCGACCACCGCAAGTTGGGACGCGAGATGAACTTGTTCCACATGCAGGAAGAAGCCCCGGGGCAGATCTTCTGGCACCCGAATGGCTGGACCATCTATACCGAGTTGCAAAACTACATGCGTCGCAAACAGCGCACAGGCGGTTATGTCGAGGTCAACACGCCTCAAGTGGTGGATCGCAAGCTCTGGGAAGCCTCGGGCCATTGGGACAAGTATCAGGAGCATATGTTCATCGTCGAAGTGGACGAGGAGCACGCACGCGAAAAGTCGATCAACGCGCTTAAGCCGATGAATTGCCCATGCCACGTGCAGGTCTATAATCAAGGTTTGAAAAGCTACCGGGAATTGCCGCTGCGCATGGCCGAATTCGGTTCCTGCAATCGCTATGAACCGAGCGGAGCCTTGCACGGGATCATGCGTGTGCGCGGCTTCACACAGGACGACGCGCATATTTTCTGCACCGAAGAGCAGATCGAAGAGGAATGCGCCCGATTCATCGACTTCCTGTCCTCTGTCTATAAGGATCTGGGGTTCGAGGAGTTCGAGATCATGTTCGCCACTCGGCCCGAAAAGCGGGTGGGAAGCGAGGAGTCGTGGGATCATGTCGAAGCCGCGTTGGAGAATGCGATCAAGAAAACCGGGCATAAATACACGCTCGACCCCGGCGAAGGGGCGTTTTACGGACCCAAACTGGATTTCAAACTGACCGACGCCATTGGCCGGGTCTGGCAATGCGGCACCTTTCAGGTCGATCCCAACCTGCCCGAACGCCTTGGTGCCGTCTATATCGGCGAAGATGGCGCGAAACATCGTCCCTATATGTTGCACCGGGCTTGCCTTGGGTCATTCGAACGATTCATCGGTATCCTGATCGAGAACTGGGCTGGAAAGCTGCCGTTCTGGCTGGCCCCGCGTCAGGTCGTGGTGGCATCCATCGTGTCCGATGCGGATGACTATGTGCAGCAGGTGGCTGATGCGCTGAACGCCAAAGGAATCCGTGCCGAGGCGGACATTCGCAACGAAAAGATCAACTATAAGGTCCGCGAGCATTCAGTCGGCAAAGTGCCGGTCATCCTGGCTTGCGGCATGAAAGAAATCGAAGACGGCACGGTTTCGATGCGCCGACTGGGCGACAAGCATTCCAAAGTGCTGCCGCTGGACGAGGTTGTAACCACGCTGGCGAAAGAAGCCACGCCCCCCGACCTGGCCTAAGCAGATAGTATATTGAGCACCCCCGCCACGAGCGGGGGTTTTCATTGGTCAAGCGTTACAGACTCTCACATTGCCCGTGACCGGAACGCCTTTTTGGCCGCCAACCCTGTAACAAAAGCTACACCGACGGCATTTCTATTGTAATTTTCGGCACGAAGCCTGACCGAAAAAAGAACGATAATTCCTGTATCGGCGAAATCCGCAGCCAAGAAACCCTTCAAAAACAGGGCTTCGAGGGGCTGAGTATCTTGATTTGCTGCATCTGTAACCCAATCGGCTGCCCTCACTACTGCTAACGGACCCGTGATTTACGCTTTCGTGAGTGGAGCGTGCGGCACCCTGCCCTCTACCCTTCTCTCACCGCCTCAGAGCGGTGTGAATAAAAACCCGAAAGGAAACTCGATGTCCAACAACATGAAATCTATCGCCGTTCTTGGCGCCGTCTCTGCCGCGGTTGCTGCAACCGCAGTCCCCGCATTCGCCGATGGTGATCAAGAAAAATGCTACGGTGTTGCCCTTGCCGGTCAAAACGATTGTGCCGCTGGCCCCGGCACCACTTGCGCTGGCACCTCGACCGTCGATTATCAAGGCAATTCCTTTAAACTGGTGCCGAAAGGTTCGTGTGAAACCATGGAAGTCACTGATGCCGGAGGTATGATGCTGAAAGGCTCGCTGGAGCCTCTGGAAACCAACCTTCCTGCCAGTTGAATCCGGTTGCACTTTACTCTGGCCGGACCCTCCGGCCAGAGCGTCGACCGCGCCTGCAAGGGGCGCATACCTTTCCAAGCGAACCTCTTGAGCCGACATTCGATGGAGCTTTCCATGCTTGATATCGCCCATGACAACACACTGCCCAATGGGGCGGGAGTCGGCTATAAATCACAGCATTTCGCCGCCCTCATGGATGATCCTGGCACGGTCAGTTGGCTGGAAATTCACGCGGAAAACTACATGGGCGATGGCGGACGCCCCTTGGCCCAACTGCGCCACCTTGCCGAACGCTTTCCGATCTCGGTGCACGGGGTGGGCCTTTCTATTGGTGGAGAGACCCGCTTGGACCCGGAACATCTGGCGCGCCTGAAGACGTTGATCGACTGGCTGAACCCCGCGATGTTCTCCGAGCATCTGGCTTGGTCCACCCACGACGGTGCGTTCCTGAATGATCTGTTGCCGCTACCTTATACAATTTCCACGCTTAACCGCATCGCGACGCATATCAACCAGGTGCAGGACCATCTTGGGCGCAAGATGCTTCTGGAAAACCCGTCCTCCTATCTGGCTTTCGCTGAAAGCACGTGGTCAGAGCCGGAGTTCCTGCGCGAAGTTGCCCAGCGCACCGGGTGCGGGCTGTTGTTGGATGTGAACAATGTCTTTGTCTCTGCCACCAACCTTGAGTTTAACCCGCGTGCCTATATCGACGCCTTCCCGCTTGATCAGGTCGAGGAGTTCCACCTGGCCGGCCATGACGAAGATGCCGATGAATTGGGGCGCAAACTTCTGATCGACAGTCATGGAAAGCCGGTGGACGAACCGGTCTGGACCCTGTTTGATCATGTAATCGCACATGCAGGTGCGCACCCCGTCCTTGTTGAATGGGACAACGACGTGCCGGAGTGGGAGGTGTTAGAGGCCGAGGCCGCGCGTGCCACGCGCCATATGGAACCCGCACTGGCCGAACGGGTGCAGGCATGAGCGACAGTGTGACCCTTCCCCACGCAGGCGATGTGACCGTGACCCAGGCGGCATTTTGCAAGGCGCTTCTTGATCCACGACAAAAGGTGCCCGACGGGCTGACCAACCCAGACGGGCACCAAGCCTTAAAACGTTTTTCGGTCTATCGAAACAACGTGGCGCACAGCCTATCCGAGGCGATGCTGACCGGATTTCCGGTGCTGGCCAAGCTGGTGGGCGATGAATTCTTCCGCGAAATGGCGAAAGTTTACCTGCGCATTCACCCACCAGCCTCGCCTTTGATGATGCATTACGGCGCGGCCCTTCCCGGATTTCTGGAAAGCTTTCCGGGCACGCTGCATCTGAAATACCTGCCCGATGTTGCTCGGCTGGAACTGGCCCTGCGGCGCGCCTATCATGCCGCCGACGCCCAACCCATTGACCCAACGGCGCTGACCAAATTGGACCAGCCCGCCTTGATGCGGTCGCGGTTGCATATGTCGCCTGCCTGCGAAGTGCTCGTGACCAAGTGGCCCGCGAAGGCAATTTGGGATTTCAACATGAAAGATGGGCCACAACCAACGGGTGGTGCAGAGAATATCCTGATCAGCCGAGTGGGGTTTGACCCTGTGGCCGAGGTGCTGCCAAACGGCGCGGCGCCCTTCGTCCGGTCCTTGATCAAAGGGCGAAGCTTTGGCACGGCGCTTGGGCTGGCCACCGCAGACACGCCTGATATCGACCTGACCGCCACCGTGGCTGTCCTGATCGCAACGCAAGCCATAACCGGCATCGACAAACCAGACTAGATACTCGGAAGGATACCGCCATGCGCGCCCTGGCAACACTTTACAACCCGTTGGTCAATCTGGCCGAGCGGCTGGCCCCGGCCACCCTGCCCTCGCTCGCCCGGTTCACCTTCGCCGCAACCTTGCTTGGATATTTCTGGGCCTCGGCGCTGACCAAGCACGGCGACGGGGTGTTGGGTATCATCCAGCCCTCCCTCGGGGCCTATGCGCAGATTTTCCCGAAAGCGATGGAGGCCGCATCTTATAATGTCAGCCAGCTTGGCATGTTTCACTGGGCCGTGGTCGTCGCCGGCACATTGGCCGAGTTCATTTTGCCGCTTTTGATCACAATCGGGTTGCTGACGCGTCTGGCCGCGCTGGGGATGATCGGCTTTGTGATCGTGCAAAGCCTGACCGACTTGTATGGCCATGGCGGCATTGACCAACCCGAAACGCTGGGCGCGTGGTTTGACCGCATCCCCGACAGTGTGATCCTGGATCAACGACTGTTCTGGATGGTCGTGCTGGTAACACTTGTGTTGAAAGGCGCGGGACCGCTGTCCATCGACAGGCTTCTGAGGATCCGCTGACGCCCGATCAGTGCGGGTCGGGTTTCACGGCAAACAACGCCAGCAATCCACCCAACCCGGCCAAAGCGATCGGGAACATGGTGAACACGCCATAGCCGAAGGCGAAATACATGCCTGCTGCGGACAACAGCAACAAAATGCCGCCCACTTGCGCAACAGACCGCGCCATTGCCCCACCGGCCAGCGCCAGAACCGGCGCGATCAGGGCAAACGCACGAATACGGCCCGGATGGTCGACCTGCTCGGCCAGATCGGGCAATTCACCCATCCGTGCGATCACCTCGGTATAGCCATAGCCGAAAAACCCGACGATCATGCCCCAGATCCCGGCGATGATCCCCAAAACCAATGCAGCGTTGCGCATGCAGATACCTCCTACTTTCCGAACAGATAGGCGCTCAAGCGGCGCGCTCCAACCATGTGTCGCGCGTTTTTGCGTCCCAACCCAACGTCAACCGATCACCATCCTCGATCACCGGACGTTTCATCAAAATCGGATGTTGTGTAAGTAAATCAAGGGGATCCCCCGCACGTTCCGTGGCCGACAATCCGCGCCACGTGGTCGAGCGTTTGTTGACCAAAGCATCCCCGAACGCCGTATGGAACCGCGCCAGATCATCCGCATCCACCCCATCGGCGCGCACATCGACATAATCGAGCGGATACCCCGCGCCCTCAAGCGCCTTCACCGCCTTGCGGCACGTGTCACAATTCTTCAGCCCCCAAACGCGCATAGGTTCATCTGCCCCCGATCAAATAACGGCGGTTCATTGCCCCGCCCCGCGCTGTTTATGCCCCGATCCCACACGAAACGGAAGATCGCAAAACCATGCCGACGGCTGCGCGGCCCAACGAAACCCTTGATTTTTTCTGGCTCTTGTCCAATCTGAAAGGGCGTAAGCAGACCTATCTACCGTCTCGTTTCATGCAGCCGGACGATACCTGACTGTACGAAGAAGGCACCGCACAGTGCGGCCGCCCACCACGAAGGAGAGACGGAAATGGCCGACAAACAAACCGGCACCGTAAAATGGTTCAACACCACCAAAGGCTATGGCTTTATCGCCCCCGAAGCGGGCGGCAACGATGTGTTTGTGCACATCTCGGCGGTCGAACGCTCGGGCCTCACGGGCCTCGCCGACAACCAAAAGGTCCGCTATGACCTGCAAGAGGGCCGCGATGGCCGCGCCTCTGCCGTGGACCTTGAACTGGTCAGCTGATCGGCTGGATGGTTAGGAATTGTGACCCCGCGGAGTGGATGCTCGGCGGGGTTTTTGTTTGGGGGTGAGTAAGTCAATCTGATACGCAGTTTGGTGTTATTCCGATAGCCAGAACCGGACAACCTCCATTTCTGCCCGCATCCAACCTGTAAAGGAGCTTGCCCATCCAAGTGGTTGAAGCGCCGTACTTTTTGTAGACTTCACCTACACCTTCGGTTCCGTCTTTGTTAAGAACCTTACCCAGTGATTTGAAGAAGCTGTTATCGAGTGAAGAGCCGCGCGTAATGATTACGGCAACATCAATTGCACCCGCATCGTAGAAAGCTGAAAAGGCATACAGGTCGCGGTCGTATGTCTGATCTTTGCTGTTCCACTCCAGATCAAGGGCGACCCTTCCATTCAGGAAATCAATCCGATGCCCATCCAAGAAACCTTCCATCGTGTATTCACGAAAAATCTTGTTTCCCTTTGGCGGTCTGAGCTTCACATTTAGGTCAGCAGTAATTCTCGTTTCTTTCCAGTTCTGATCGTCAAATAGCGTATCAACGTATTTTGCTATTGGACCTTTACTGCCCCCAGGTATCCGTATTTGCGACCTTGAGATTTCAAAGCTCTCCAAAGCAGCACATAACTGCCCAAACTGCTCGGGATATCCCCGCTGTAGGATCGATGCTGCATTTCGATAGCTGAAAAGCTCGAACTTTTTTCGGATGCTCTCTGAGAACACGCCTGTCAGAATGTGTTCTGGATCGGAAGACCGTCCAGATGAAATATCATCTTCATTCTCATTCATTTAATTGCCCTACTCGGCGGCAGTAACACCCGAATTGAACTTATAAGTGTCCCAGCTTGGACGATACTCTTCGTCCGCCTGATTGCCCCAAACGGTCCAGTTGTCCCTCAAACCTCGTGCAAAAAGTTCGAGATACGGTCCCCACGAGCAGCTCTCGATTATCTCATACTGCTCGTCTGGCTTCCGAGAATGCTCTCGTTTCCGGGTTTTTAGAATATCACCTTCCGGTTCACGCGCCTCAAAATAGTTTACTTGAGAACGCCCAGGTTTGAGTGTTCGAGCATTTTTTCCGCGAACTCCAAACAATAGGATTTCTGTCACGTTGCGAAAATAGAATCCCACGCCACGGCCGTCAGGGCCGCCATCTTTTCTGATCTTTTCCCAGATAATGTTCGACTTGTATTGAAAACCCCACGCTTCCATTACTTTCAGACCATCCGGAAGCAACGCATTCGGCACCCAGAGATACAAATGAGACGGCTCGTCTGCCAATTCCTCGACGGGCATTGCACAGATATCGTCCAGACTCATGGTTGGATACCTATTCAGGCGTTTGTGCTCGGGCGCGACTTTCCCGGTTTTATTTTGAAATCGCCAAGGCGGATCCGCCATTATTGTTCCGAACTTCCTGCCATCCAACTGCTCAAACATCGACTGCTCCTGTATCCCAGCGTTCATGTATATTTGTGATCATGCTGGTTAAGACGAGCTTAACGAACACTTCGTGAACTTGCTACCCCCGCAACTCCGCCTCAAACTCGCGCCATTCCCCCTTCGACATGCCGGAGTTCTCCTGCGTGACCTCTTCTCCTTTCAGCATGCGGCGCACGCAGTCCATGGCGCGGCCGGACAGGTTGGCGCCGCCCAGTCGGTAATCCTCGAACGCGCCATAGGCGGCGGGGACCCAGTCGGCAACGATGTTGCAGATCGCATCGGCATAGACGCGGATTTCGTATTGGGCGTGGTGGTCGGCGCGCAGGCGCAGGAAGTGGAATAGGTTGTGCAAATCCACCTTCCAATACCACTGGGTATAGATGTTGGCGGGCAGGTTCATCCGCGCGAGTTCCCGCGCCAGTCCCTGTTGACCGTCATCCGAGATCATCTGTTCATAGTGATCATAGGCGCGATTGCTGTCGGCCTTCAGGATGTCCAGTACGCGCGCGGCTTCCTCGCCTTCCAGCGCTGCGCCGCGGCCCTGATTGTTCACCACCGACTGCGCGGCGACGTGTTCGGGCGCGGGGATATAGAATTCACGGTCCAGAATCGAATAGCGCGCCGAGTATTCGTTCACATTTGCAGTCCGGTGGCGGATCCACTGGCGGGCCACGAAGACGGGCAGCTTGACGTGCAGCTTGATCTCGCACATCTCGAACGGGGTCGAATGCCAGTGACGCATCAGGTAACGGATCAATCCTTCGTCGTTCTGCACGCTCTTGGTGCCCTTGCCATAGCTGACCCGCGCGGCCTGACAAATCGCGGCGTCGTCGCCCATATAGTCGATGACGCGGACAAAGCCGTGGTCCAGCACTTCATGTGCGGTATAGAGGTGCTTTTCCATGCCGGGGCTGACCGCCCGCAAGGTCGGTTGCGAGGTCAGGCGTTGCTCTTCGATTTCTTTGATCTGCTCGGGGTTCAGGGGCATGTCGAATCTCTCGTCTCATGGTTGCCCGGCCACTATATATAGTTGGGGCCTCTGGCAAAACACCCAGATGGCGTGGATACTGCGTTTCTGCTTTTATCGCCCGCTTGACCTGATAGGCTGGTCGCAGATCCACCAGACTACGGAGAGTTTGCGATGAAACTTCGGTACCTGCACACGATGGTGCGCGTGAAGAACCTTGAAGACAGCATGCGGTTTTACGGGCTTCTGGGGCTTGAGAAAACCCGCCAGATGGATTCGGAACAAGGGCGGTTTTCGCTGATCTTCATGGCACCTCCCGGCCAGCCGGAATGCCCGGTCGAGCTGACATATAACTGGGATGGCGATGACGGGTTGCCCTCCGACAGCCGCCATTTCGGACATCTGGCCTATGAGGTCGAGGATATTTATAAGATGTGTCAGCACCTTATGGACAATGGCGTGACGATCAACCGCCCGCCGCGTGACGGGCATATGGCCTTTATCCGCTCACCCGACAATATCTCGGTCGAATTGTTGCAGGCCGGTGACGCCCTGCCCCCGCAAGAGCCATGGGCCAGCATGGAAAACACTGGCCACTGGTGATGCAAAAGGGGCGGTTTGGATACCTTCTGGCTCTTCTGGCTGCGCTTTGGGTCGGGGATGCGGTGGCACAGTCCGATACTCCCTGTCGTCAAGCACTGGCGCTGGGGCTGGACGTGTCCGGGTCCGTCGATGAGGGGGAATACCGTCTGCAACTGGACGGGTTGGCCGCAGCTCTGGAACAGCCAGATGTGCAGCGCGCTCTGTTGTCCCAACCGGACCGTCCGATCCAGATCGCCGTTTACGAGTGGAGCGGTCCGGCCCATCAGCGTCTGTTGCAGGATTGGGTCGCGATCACTGATCAGACGGTTGTTTTCTCGGTTGCGGATCGTCTGCGCCGCACCGCGCGCATCAAGGCGGACCCGTCCACAGGGATCGGGGCTGCCATGATCTATGGTCAGCGTCTTCTGGCGGGGCGCGATTGTCTGACAAGGACGTTGGATATTTCCGGTGATGGACCGGCCAATACCGGACCAAGACCGCAGGATGTGCGCTATCTCTCGGGCTTCGATGGGATCACCATCAACGGGCTGGTGATCGGCGCGGGCGATGCAGACACGGATCTTGTGACGTATTACAAAGAACTGGTCATCCACGGTTTCGGACGGTTCGTCGAACAGGCCGCTGACTTCCGGGATTACGAAGATGCCATGGCCCGCAAATTGTTGCGAGAGCTTATGGGCGTCGTGGTGTCTGACCTGCAACAACTCCGTCAGACCAAGCCGCCTAGTAGATATATCGGATCTGATCCGTCCAATACCGTTCCACCCGCTTCAACGCGATATTGATGTCCTCGATCCCCGAGGATGACAGCACGTCACGCGATTGCAGCCCATCGGCATGACGTTCAAACAACCCGGCCACCGTATCGCGGATGCCGCGCCCTTTTTCCGTCAGCCGCACACGGACGCTGCGGCGGTCAATCTCGCACCGCTGATGGTGCATATATCCCATTTCGACGAGCTTCTTGAGGTTGTAGGAAACATTCGAACCCTGATAGTAGCCACGCGTCTTCAATTCGCCCGCCGTCACCTCGTTGTCGCCGATGTTGAACAGCAACAGGGCCTGAACGGCGTTCACTTCCAACACACCGACCCGTTCGAATTCATCCTTGATCACGTCCAGCAGCAAACGGTGCAGCCGTTCGACCAACGCCAATGCTTCAAGATACTGATACACAAATGTCTGGTTGCTTGTCTGCCCAATGGGGGAGTGCATGCTCATCCGTCTCTCCGACCTAGTTACCAAGGTGACTATTCGGCGTGAAAAACGAACATTCAGTTAAATGCGATCAGCAGTTACAGAAAATTATTTTCAAACCGGACGGATTAGCGCGCCGCAGTATGGTGGATGATATGCTGGATCACCTCGGCCAGATGCTCAGGCGGTTCTTGCTGCCCTGACACCCACTGATACAGATCCTGATCGTTTTCACCCAGCAACGCCTCATACAGATCCAGTTCGCCATCATCCATCTGGGTCAGCCTGTCCGAGGCATAGCGGTGCAGGATGATGTCCATCTCTTTGATACCGCGCCGCATCGACCGCATCCCCAACCGCTTGACCCGCACATCCCGCGTTTCCCCCGGACGCGCGCCGGGGGTTTCCTTCAACTGATCCAAGGGCACGCCGGTCATACAGCAGCACCTTCAAGCCGCTTGCGCATACGTTTTTCAAGTCGCCCCAGTTGATCGGCGGACCGGGCCATCTGTGACTTGATGTCTCGGATTTCAAGAAGCAGGTCGCGCACTTCGGGCAGGTCGTCCAGGCTTACAACGGGTTCGGCCACACCTTCCCCCTCGCCGGTTAAAAGCCAGCGCAAGGATACATTCAGCAGTCCCGACAGCATCTGTAGTTTGTTTGCACGCGGTTCGTTCAGATCATCTTCCCAACCGCGCAAGGTCTTGAGCTTGACGCCGATACGTCGGGCCAGATCATCTTGTGACAGGCCCACCGCCTCGCGGGCGCCTGCCAGTCGGTCGCCAAAGGTTGCGGCCTCTTCCGAGAACCAATTTTCATCCTGTGCTATGTCGTCCATTTGCTTTTCCTAACATTTCAAGCACCACGCTGGGCACCGGGTTCTGGCTTGATTGGTTTCGCGGCTGACCCTAGAAGAACTGGGACCAACTTACAAATCGGGGACACCATGTCTTTCCTTTCTGCGACACTTGATCGCGTAAAACCATCACCGACCATTGCGGTTTCCACACTTGCCGCCGAGTTAAAAGCCGCCGGTCGCGACGTGATCGGGCTTGGCGCGGGCGAGCCGGATTTCGACACGCCGGAAAACATCAAGACGGCGGGCAAGGCGGCGATTGATGCGGGAAAGACGAAATACACAGCGCCAGACGGCATGCCCGAGTTGAAGCAGGCGATATGCGACAAGTTCAAACGCGAAAACGGTTTGGATTACGCGCCGAACCAGATCTCGGTTGGGACGGGTGGCAAGCAGATATTGTACAACGCCTTGATGGCGACCCTGAACCCCGGCGAGGAGGTCGTCATCCCCGCCCCCTATTGGGTCAGCTATCCCGATATGGTGTTGTTGGCGGGCGGTGAGCCGGTGATTGTGGAATGTCCGATTGAAACCGGTTTTCGCATGACGGCCGAACAGCTTGACGCTGCGATCACCCCCAAGACGAAATGGCTGATTTTCAACTCGCCCTCGAACCCGACCGGGGCCGGATACACGCGCAATCAGCTTAAGGCGCTGACCGATGTGTTGATGCGCCATCCGCATGTCTGGGTGATGACCGACGATATGTATGAACACCTTGCCTATGACGGGTTCGAATTCTGCACCCCGGCCGAGGTGGAGCCGCGCCTTTATGATCGCACACTGACCTGCAACGGCGTTTCCAAGGCCTATGCGATGACCGGCTGGCGGATCGGCTATGCGGGCGGTCCGGTTGAATTGATCTCGGCCATGCGGAAAATCCAGTCGCAATCGACCTCGAACCCCTGTTCGATCAGCCAATGGGCTGCGGTCGAGGCGTTGAACGGTCCACAGGACTTCATCGCCGAAAACAACAAAGCCTTCGTGCGTCGCCGCAATCTTGTGGTCGACATGCTGAACGCCGCCGAAGGGCTGGAATGCCCGGTGCCGGACGGGGCGTTCTATGTCTATCCCTCGATCAGAGGCTGTATCGGCAAGACCACGCCTGCGGGAGTCGAAATTACCGACGACGAGGTATTCGCCAAGGCGTTGCTGGAAGAAACCGGCGTGGCTGTCGTATTTGGAGCGGCTTTCGGTCTTAGCCCGAATTTCAGGGTCAGCTATGCCACGTCGGACGGCGCACTGAAAGAAGCCTGCACGCGCATTCAGGCGTTTTGTCAGAGACTTCGCTGATGCACGCCCCATTTCAAGGACAGATCACGGCCAACCTGCCCAGTCGGAGCTTTGACGCCACCCTGACTTTTTACGAAGGTCTTGGGTTTCGTCTGGTGTGGCGCAGCGATGGCTGGATGATCCTTGAAAAAGCTGGAATGAAAGTGGAGTTCTTTCCACATTCCGATCTTGATCCGAAGGCAAGCTGGTTTTCGGCCTGTCTGCGTTTGCCGGACGTTGACGCGCTGCATGATGAGTGGAGCAAGCTGGATATTTCCACCGATGCCGCCGCGATCCCGCGCCTGACCGCCATTGCTGACGTCACTGACATATTGCCTCGAATGTTCTATTTGGTTGATCCCGATGGCAGCCTGTGGCGCGTGATCGAAGACAAGGACATCTGATGAGCATATCCCTGCCCGACTACTACTTTCGAGTGCGCGAGAATGGCGCGTTCGTCTTTCGTGTGAACACCGAAAACCGGCAGCGTCCGCTGGAGCTGGACCAGATTGCCGCGGTGAACATCAAAAATGGCGAGGTCAAACCCCAAGGCGGCTATCAGTTGACCAAGGCGGATCATGCGGCGATTGCCGAATGGATGGCCGATCGGCGGGCCGCACTTGAGGCACGCGAACTGGATGACATTCTGCGCAGCGTGGATCACCTGAACCTGACGGCGCATTGGGCGCAGACCCGAGCCACTCCCGAGGCATTGGAACAGGTGACAGACGCGCTTTTGCTGGCGATGCACGATTTGCGGTCGGTGCTGGTGCGCAAGAAAGCGGACCGCCTGAAACAGGACTAAGCGGCCCGTCCCGACAGCGCACCGCCAATCCGGGACGAGCTTTTCCAAAACCGCCAAGACATGAAAATTCCGGCGCAAACAAGCCCCAGCAGCAGCCCGACCCAGACGCCCACTGCGCCCAAGCCCAACGTGATCCCCAGCACATAGGACATGGTCATCCCCACACCCCAATAGCTGAGCGTGGCGATGATCATCGGCACGCGCGTGTCCTGCACACCCCGCAAAAGCCCCATCGCGATGGCCTGTGCCCCATCAGCGAACTGGAACAGGGCGGCCACGATCAAAAGAACCGTTCCCAGGGCGACAATCTCGTCCCGGCGGACCTCGGCCGGGTTCAGGAACAGCTTGATCATCGGCTCCGGCGCACCAAAGAACAGGATCACGGTCAGGCCGCCAAACACAACCGATGCCAAAGTCACGGCCAGCGCCCCGCGTCGCAGCCCCTGCTCATCCCTGCGGCCCAGCGCCCGCCCGGCTCGGACCGTCGCGGTGTTTGACAGGCCAAGATGCACCATGAAGAACGTCGCGGTGATTTGCAGTGCAATCCCGTGGGCCGCCAGTTCCAGTGTGCCGATCAACCCGACCACGACGGTCGAGGCCGAGAACATCCCAACCTCGGCAAGCGTTGTCAGCCCAATCGGGATGCCAAGTTTCAGAAGGTGGCTCAATGCCTCCCAATCCGGTTTCCAAAGCCGCCGGAACAAACTGGCATCCGCATTCAGTCGCGCGGCATAGACGACCAGCACCAGCCCCGATGCGATCTGGATAACAACCGAGGCAATGGCAGCCCCGCGCACGCCAAGCTCTGGTGCGCCCCAATTGCCGAAGATCAGTGCATAGTTGATAACCCCGTTCATCACGGCGGCCAGCACCGTTGCCCACAGCACGATCCGGGTGTGTTCGAGCGCCGCAAGATAGCTTTTCAGCGCCATCACCAGCAAAGCGGGCACCAGCCCCACCCCGGCAATGCGCAGGTAGTTCTGCGCGATCAGGCTCAGATCAGGATCCTGGCCTATGGCGCGCAAAATAGGCGCAGACATCCACATCAGCGGCAACACCAGCAGCGCAAACCCGACCGAGAACCACATGGACATCCGGGTCAGCCTGCGCACGCGCACATCGTCGCGGGCCTCGGACGCCTCGGCAACCATTGGCATCAGGGCCCAAGCCGGCCCCGACCCCATGATCAAGAACATGAAAAAGAAGGTGCCTGCCAGCGTGACGGCGGCCAGTTCTTCGACCCCGTACCAACCCAGCATGATCGTGTCGATGATCTGCACAGCAAACTGCGCAAGATGCGACGCGACAAGCGGAAGGCCCAGAACAAGGACGGCGCGCATGTGCTGTGAAAGGGTGAGGGTTTGCAACATCACCCAGACCTATGCCGGAAAATGTGGCGGGGCAAGACACCGAATACCCCGTGCGTGCGTCCGGTATCAGACTATGTCAACAAGATCAAAAGCGACCGGGAAGGTGTGCCTGTGACGGGAAGCCCGCGCGCGCGCTGGAACGCCTCGATCGCTTGCACGGTCTTGGTGCCGATCACGCCATCGGCTTCCCCCACGTCAAACCCCGCGCGGGTCAGGCCGCGTTGCAGCGCCTTGCGATCATCCAGCGTCAGGCCGTTTTCATCCGGGCCGAACGTGCCGCGCAAAGCCGGGCCGCCCGCCAACCGATCCGACAAATGCCCCACACCGATGATATATTTCTGCGCGTTGTTGTATCGACCCAGCACGGTGTAGTTTTGGTAGACCTCGAACACCGGGCCATTCGCGCCGGCGGGGGTCACGACCTTCCCGCGTCCTGACGGTGCGCGCCCGGTAATTTCGTCCCCCCACCGCTGACCGGTTCGCCAGCCAGACCGACTGAGATAGGCTGCGGTTGAAGCCAGAGCATCCGTCGGATCATCCGACCAGATATCCCTGCGACCATCGCCCCGAAAATCGACGGCATAAGCCAGATACGACGTGGGAATGAACTGGGTGTGACCCATTGCGCCCGCCCAGCTTCCGGTCATGCGCTCGGGTGTTACATCGCCACGTTCCAGAATTTTCAGGGCGGCCATCAACTGCCCTTCGAAGAACTTGCCGCGTCTGCCGTCAAAAGCGAGCGTCGACAGGGCCGAGATCACCGGCACGTCTCCGCGCCGTTCGCCATAACGGCTTTCCAGCCCCCAGACGGCCACGATCACCTCTTTCTCGACGCCATATTTCGCTTCGAGCTGAGACAGTAATCCGGCGTGACGCCGAAGCATATCGCGCCCTTTGGCTATGCGGTCATCGGAAGCCGCGATGGCCATATAGTCTTCGAACGAGCGGACAAACTCTGTCTGGTTCCGATCACGCTCAACCACCCCGGGCAGATAGCCGACATTGCGAAAGGCACGGGTGATCGTGGCGCCACCGATACCGTTGGCCATTGCGCGGGCCTTGGCCCCTTGAACCCACGTTTCGAACGCCGGGTTTGGCGTCGATCGTAAAGCTGACCCGGATGCAGGCCGTTGTGTCGACTGCGTCGCTGCGCCAGACTGACACCCGGCGAGGTAAAGACCCGCCAAGCCAAAAGTGAAGAAGCGTCGGGAATGGGTCATTGGACTGTCCTGCTCTTGTTTTGAACCAAGCTTATAGGGCTGCCAAGCGAAGGCAAGCACCGCTTTCGTGATGCGGCAAGAACGGCGGCAAGACGCGAAAAGGGGGCCGCTATCCGGCCCCCTTGGCTGTTCGGTCCAGATGTCCAGCTCAGCTGCTGCGCCGCTGATCCGGATGCAGGCTGGACCCCAAAATATGATCCGCCTTGTGAATCACCTGGCTTGCGTGACCGACGATCAACGGGTCGGGCTCGCCCACCAACTCGTGATCCTTGTCGGGATAATCCAGCGTTGACAGGAAGTGTCGCATACATTCAAGCCGGGCACGTTTCTTGTCGTTTGACTTGATGATCGTCCACGGCGCATCCGCTGTGTGGGTATAGAAGAACATCGCCTCTTTCGCTTCAGTGTAATCGTCCCATTTCGACAAGGACGCCACATCCACCGGGCTGAGCTTCCACCGCTTCAGGGGATCATCCTTGCGGCTGTCAAAGCGGCGTTTCTGTTCTGGCTGCGTGACCGAGAACCAATATTTGTAAAGCTGGATGCCGGACCGTGTCAGCATCCGTTCAAATTCCGGCGTCTGGCGCATGAATTCAAGGTATTCGTTGGCGTTGCAAAACCCCATGACCCGTTCCACACCGGCGCGATTATACCAAGAGCGGTCATAGAACACCATTTCGCCCGAGGTTGGCAGGTGCGAAACATATCGCTGATAGAACCATTCCCCGCGCTCTTTATCTGTTGGCTTGTTCAGCGCGACCACGCGCGCTTCGCGAGGGTTCAAATGCTCCATGAACCGTTTGATCGTTCCACCTTTGCCCGCCGCGTCACGCCCTTCGAACAGCAGCACGAATTTCTGACCGGTCTCACCGACCCAACGCTGCACTTTCAGCAACTCCGCCTGCATCTTCGCTTTGGTCGCTTCGTATTCCCGACGTCCCAGTTTGACCCTGTAGGGATACTTGCCGTTCTCAAACGTCTGACGGATCTTGTCTTCGGTTACGGTCGGAAAACCGCTCTTGCCATTGCGCACTTCTGTCGCAGGTTCCACAGGTGTCCCTGCGGACGGCTGAGCGTTACTGCTCGTAGACTTCGGGGGGGTTTTCGATACAGGGGTTTGCCTTGCTGTCATACGCCAATCTCCTTTTCGGGGTCCGGGAGATTGGTAGCACGTCACCGCGCCAAACGCTTTGATCCGAATCAACGGAATTCGCGGTTTCTGATAGAGAAAGGCCCGCGACGACGCGAGCCTTTCCAGATTAAATGTCCGTTATCCTATACCGGACGATCGACACGCATGGTCACATGGGCCGTGCCCCGCACAGCGCGCGACCATTTCAGTTGCACCTGCTTGAAAGTCGCCCCCTGGTTCACCAGCACATGCGGATTGTCCCAAACCTGATTGTTCGACACATCGCGCAAATCCCCTTCAATCGTAACGCTGGGCACCGTGCGTGCATTGCCCCCAAACGGGAAATAGGCGGACCCGTCCATCGTCCAGGTCGCGGCGGCAGTGTTCTGGTTAAACTCCAACGTCACAGGGGACACGGTCGCTTGCGTCACACCCGTGAAGGCGTTGTTCTCGAACGTCACGTCCTTCATGCTCCAGTAATCCAGACCCGCATGGGTGGTCGAAACACCTTCAACCCGATCAATCGCCCCGGACAGTGTTCGGAATGTATTGTTGGTCACATGCAGGCCTGAGACATAGTGCCCGTCGCCGAAGGGTTTGATCAGGATCCACTTGAACCACGAGGCGACATCATTAGCGGTAAAGATGTTGCCAGTGATCGTCATTCCGCCGAACGAGTATTCAGACCCGTGGTCGGGAAAAGCGTCGTGTTCATTGTTCCATTCGACAAAGCAATTATCGACATAATTACCATTCAGAACAGTCTTGTTGTTCTCGTAGGTGAACACCATACCTGCAACGCGCGGGCCGTCTGTGACCTCGTCGCCCTGAAACAGGTGATTGCCCTGAATGATGTGCCCCGATCCATGCAGCACCATCGAGGTGCCCATTCGCTGGAACCGATTGTCGCGAATCTTCGCATCATTGGCGTTCACGTTGAACGCGACGGATTGGCGGGTGGTGGCGGGATCGTTCTGTTCGGACGACACGAACTGGCACCGATCAAGGTGCAAATCCTGACACCCACGCCCGATCGAACTGATGCCGCGATTCTTGGGCTTGATGAAGAAACAATCCTGAAAGACGAAGTTTTCACCGTCCCGCGGCAGCAGCACCGCCGAGGCGTGGGAATTGCACTGAAATTCAACCTCGGTCAGGTTCATGCGGTTCACCTGTGCAAATCCACTGAAATCCAGCACGTATTTATGCCGGGTGAACGTATAGGTCTGGTTGGCGGCCGGTCCCCAAAGCGGTTGGCTCAACTCAACTTCGGATGCACCGATATTCACCTCTTTGACATAGACCTCGCGCCCCACGCCCGCACCTGTCACGACCGATCCCGCCTGAACCGCCGCAATATTGGCGACATTGGTCAGTTTGTAGGGGTTGGCGGGGTTGTATTTGGCCGCCGAACTGGTGCTTTCGCTGTCCCAGGCTGACCCACCAATCACATAGAACTGGCCGTTTTTGATCACACGCCGGATCAGGAACGTGTCACCTGCTTCATATGCCGCCTGCATGTCAATCGGCGCGGTCACATCAACGCGCCGACCGCACATGTCCAGAATCTCATGGTCCGCATAGTGCAGCAGCGCCTGAAAGGCCTTGCGAAACCCCAATTCCTCGTCTCCGAAAGCGTCAATATAGGTGGGAAGATCGAAATTGCGGGTCAGCGACAGATAAACATCATCGGCCATTGTCACCGTGCCTTCAAACCGGATGTCGGCGTGAAGCGTCAGGTTTGATCCGATGCGAAAACTGCCGTCCGGCACCAACACCGTGCGCCCGTTGGCCGCCGCATCGGCAGCTTCAAAGGCGGGTTTGTCATCGGTAAGACCATCGCCCGCAGCACCGAAATCGCGCACGTCAACCCAATCCATCATGTCGCGCAGATAGGCCCCGGTCACATCCTCGACCACCAGGTCGTCAATCCGCACCACGCCGCCGTTTGACCCGATCAGATCAAGCCCGACATGGGCATAGGCCACATCGCCCCCCCAAATGATATCGACACCGTTGCGGCTGCCTGATCCGATGATGGCTGACACTTCGACAACTTCGCCATATGTGCTCAACGCTGTCACCGGTCCGGTTTCCAGATTGCCCACGGCATATGACCCACCAGATTGCGCAGGCCATGCCGCCACGCGTATCGACGGCAACGGACCAGAGATCGCCTTTACCTTTGCAGACACCCGCAGATAGCAGCCTTGCTCATAGGGTGTCTGCCCCATATAGCGCAGCTTTTGCGTGGTCTCGTTTTTCAGAAGCTCCAGACACCCATCGAAATCCTGATCCGCCGGAACCAAGGCAGCATTGCCCGCGCCTGCATAGGTCTGCGAACCCGGTGTCCCGTCCTCGTTCGACCAGACCGTCAATCCATCTTCGAATGCGGGGGGCATGAAAACCACCCCATCGGTAAGTGCCTTGTTCATTGATTTCCCTTTCAGGTCCAGACATGCAAACCCCTTCGGCCATGCGTCATGATCGCATGCACCATTGCGCCAGGCGCGACAGGGCAGAAAACGCCGAAAGAGCTATCAACCAGCCGTTAACGAAACAGAACAGCAGCGTGCGCTGTTTTGGTTGCGCAACGCAAAACGGCGCACCGATTAGGCGCGCCGCTTGAAGGTTTCGAATCTGAAAAACCCTACTTCATCAACTCACCCGCAAGCCCCTGATCAATCAAGGTTGCAGTTTCTTCCGCGCCGTAAAGGGCTGCAAAACTGCCAAACCGAGGGCCTTGGCTTGCCCCCAGCAACACCTCGTACAGCGCCTTGAACCAGTCGCGCAGATTTTCGAACCCGTGCAGCTTGCCGACAGCAAAGACAATGGATTGCAGAAACTCTTCCGAGGTGAAGTCAACATCGGGCGCAGGATCGTCATTGCCCATCTGGGCATTCTTGCGGGCAATCACATCCAGCGCGGTCTGTCCATCGCGGAAAGCTGCGGCCAGTTCCTCCATTGCGACGCGTTCCTGATCGGTTGGCGTGCGGAAAGTCCGCGCCGGGGCCACGAAATCCTGGAAGTATTTCACGGCGTAACCGGCGGCAGCGTCCAGATCGGGATGTGTTTCCGCGGACGCGTCTGGCGCATACCGCTTGATAAAGCCCCACAACTGATCCTTGTCATCCGCCGATGCAACCGACGCGAGGTTCAGCAGCATCGAGAACGAAACAACCATGTTGGATTGCGGCACGTCGCCGCCATGGATGTGCCAAACGGGGTTGTTCAACTGCCCCTTCAGGTCTTGCTGGTGATAGGCGTTCAGTTGCTGGTGATATTCATCCATTGCCTTGGGAATCACGTCAAAATGCATCCGCTTCGCCGTTTTCGGCTTGAGATACATGAAATACGCAAGACTCTCGGTCGAGGCATAGGTCAGCCATTCGTCGATTGACACGCCATTGCCGCTTGTCTTTGAAATCTTCTGACCGCTCTCATCCAGAAACAGCTCATAGGTGAAATGCTCGGGCGCTGGCCAGCCAAGGATCCGGCAAATCTTGTCATAGATCGGCGTGTTGGTGCTGTGATCCTTGCCATACATCTCGAAATCAACTTCCAGCGCGGCCCAACGCGCGCCGAAATCAGGTTTCCATTGCAACTTCACATTGCCGCCAGTCACCGGCAGCGTCCATTCGCGCCCGTCTTCGTCATCGAAGGTGATCGTGTGATCGCTCGCGTTGACCCCCTTCATCGGCACATACAGCACCCGCCCCGTTTCCGGGTGTATTGGCAGGAAAATGGAATAGGTCTGACGGCGTTCTTCACGCAGGGATTTCAGCATCACCTCCATGATCTCGTCGTATTTCTCGACCGCCCGCTTCAACACCTCGTCAAACTGGCCAGAGCCATAGAAATCCGTGGCCGAATAGAACTCGTACTCAAAGCCGAAGGTGTCAAGGAACCGGCGCAGCATGGCGTTGTTGTGATGGCCAAAGCTCTCATACTCGCCAAACGGATCGGGGACTGAGGTCAGCGGTTTTTGCAGATGCGCCTGCAACCCGTCTGCATTGGGCACATTGCCGGGAATTTTGCGCATCCCATCCAGATCGTCAGAGAAGCAGATCAGCTTGGTAGGGATGTCGGAAATCACCTCGAATGCTCGCTGGATCATGGTGGTTCGCGCGACCTCGCCAAAGGTGCCGATATGGGGCAGACCGGACGGCCCGTAACCCGTTTCGAACAGCACAAACCCCTTCTTGGGCGGCGCCTTCTGATAGCGTTTGAGCACCCGGCGCGCCTCTTCAAAGGGCCAGGCTTTCGAACTCATCGCGGCGTCTCGCATCTCGGACATGTGCTTTTTCCTTATGTGGCGCGGACATCCGGTCTGCGCTGCTTTGTCGCTAGGTGTTCTCCCTATTGCGATGGGCGCGCCGGGTCAATATTCTGCACCGCAACAGACAGGAGCATGTCCATTGCAACAGACCCCCCATTCCATGACCGCCGAAGACAGCCTGATCGCTGTAATGGTCGCCGTATCGGCGTCGGACGAAAAGATCACGTCAGCCGAGTTGGTCACGATCGAAAGCATCGTGAACCATTTGCCGGTGTTTGCGAAATACGATCCGGATCGCATCAAGACCGTATCGCAGACAGTGTTTGACCTGTTCGGGGTTGAAGATGGTTTGGACGCCCTGTTCGGGCTTGTTCGGGAAAACCTGCCTGAACCTCTTTGGGAAACCGCCTACGCGCTGGCCTGCGACGTGGCTGCGGCGGACGGCGAACTTCAGGGTCCCGAACTGCGCATACTGGAAGAAATACGTTACGAACTGAACATCGAGCGTTTGCACGCAGCGGCCATTGAACGTGGCGCCCGCGCACGGCATATGACACTCTGAACAGCCGATCTGAGCGGTGTCTCGTGTCCGAGTCGCACCCGTTCTCGCTCTGAACCAACTCGCCGTCCTGAAAGGATCGAAATGCTCGACCAGTTCGACATCACCAATCGCTGGCCTGCGAAGGACTCCAGCGTCATTCAACTTTATTCGCAGACAACTCCGAATGGCATCAAGGCTTCAGCCATGCTGGAAGAAACCGGACTTCCCTATGAAGCGCATTTGGTCAGGTTTGAAACCGAAGATCAGTTTACGCCAGAGTTTCTGTCGTTGAACCCCAACAACAAGATCCCGGCGATCATCGACCCCAACGGACCGGACGGCAAACCCCTGCCGTTGTGGGAAAGTGGTGCAATCCTTATTTATCTGGCTGAAAAGTCGGGAAAACTTCTTCCAACGGACATGGCAAAGCGCGCAGAAGTGCTTCAGTGGCTGATGTGGCAAATGGGCGGTTTCGGGCCGATGCTTGGGCAGTTTGGCTTTTTCTATGCCTATGGCGGCAAAGAGATCGAAGACCCCCGCCCGCTGGACCGATATAGAACCGAAGCGAAACGCCTGTTATCCGTTCTGGACAATCGTCTTGAAGGCCGCTCAGTCGTTGCAGGCGACGACTATTCGATTGCCGATATTGCAATCTGGCCTTGGGTGCGCACATTGTTTACCAGCTACAAAGCCGCCGACGCTTTGGGGCTTGAGCATTATGCGAATGTTTTGCGCTGGCATACGGACTGTGCTGACCGCCCGGCCTCGCAAGCAGCCATCAATATCCCACCACGTCCTTAGAATCTGTCGTAACTCTGTTATCGTCAAGGGGGCGATCCGCCCCCTTAGGTGCCATATTCCAATGCCCAGCGCGACAAGAGTTGATGCTGCAAGACACGCGATCGCCGGCTCCATCCTTTAGCCCCTTTGGGTCGTTCGCGTTCTGCCCTGGGGATCGCCGCGCGCCGCTCCATATCCGCGGTAAAGATCGCAAAGATCAGCGGTCTTCCGTCAGGGGCGGTCAGGTATCCCGCCAGCGTGCTGACAAAGTTCAGCGTGCCGGTTTTCGCTTTAATGGAATAGGCTGCGTCATTGATCGGGCGCCCCATCTCGTCTAATGGTGTCACATCCTTCATCAACTCTCGCAGATAACCATTCGGTCCAGCGCTTGCCAGGGCTTTCACCATATCATTTGCGGACACACGCGACTGATCGCTCAGCCCGCTATGGTCTTGAAAGAATGCACGCCTCGCCCCAAGCTCTGTGTTCATCCAATCGGCCATAGCCGCACCTGATTCCATCAGACTGCCCGGCACGCTGCCGCGCGACGCACTGGCAGATAGCCCGATCAACTCGGCGGTCAGGTTGGTTGAGTATTTCAACATCCCCTGCGCCACATCCCTGAGCGGTCGCGAGCGATGCGAGGCCAGAATCGTCCCCTCCAGCCTGTCAGATCGCGCTTTCGGGCTTGGCAGTCGGATGCCTTCGCCGCGGGCCAAAATCTGAAAAACTTCGCCCGTATAGATGTCTGGGCGACGCACAGGGAGCCACCGCGATCCACCCTTCCCCAGCGCCCCGCGCGCCACCGTCCAATAGTCGATGCCCTTGGCATCTTCATAGGTGTAGATCGGGACTTTGCGGTCAATGATCTGCATCTGCGCCATTTTCACGGCCGGACGTAACTGATCGGATCGCGCCTCCATGGACACATCGAAATCCTCACCTGCGCGTTTCCATTCGAAATGCACACGGTTGTAATTCAGGTTCAAGCCCGAAACGGCGGGGTTGTATCCCAGATGATCCGGTTGCCCCGGATCAATCATCCTTTGATAGGGTAGTCCGTGGCCATCAACGATGAAATCACCCTTGATCGTCATGACATTTTTCTGCTTCAGCGCCTTCACCAACGCCGCCAGCGCATTGGTATCCAGCGTCGGATCACCGCCGCCAACCAAGACAAGATCACCTTGCACGACTCCAGCCTCAACCGGGCCGGTGGCAATCACCCGCGTCTCAAAGCTGTGTTCAAGACCCAGCGACGAGATACCGTAAACTGCGGTGATTGCCTTCGCGACACTTGCAGGGGGCAAAGGCAACACCGGGCTGTGCGCTTCAAGGATCAAGCCTGTCTTGGCTTCAGCCACCACAAAGCCGATCTTGCCCCCAAGATTTGCATCGGCGATCAGCGCATCCGCCGACGGGATCAGCCGTTCTGAGACATCGAGGAGCTTGGGGGCTGGCCGGATCGAACGTTCGGGGGCGTTTGCAAAGACAGGGCTGGCCAGACTTGCGCCCAGCCCTCCCAATAATGCACGCCTCGAAATTGCTTTGACCATAGGCGAATTAAATCGCGTGGGCGATCACAGGGCAACCCGATTTATCGTGATCGCCGATTCGGGGCGACAGTCTCTCAACCGTGAAACGTGCCGCGTCACCAATCGCCACGCGCACGGATTTGCGATGATGAGATGTCGACCATCGGCACGTTGATCAGGGACCATGCAGGTGCCTCGGCCCAAGCCAGACACCGCGCCAATCGCCCTGGTATTTTTGCGTGCTCAAACCGTTTGGCCGCGGGCGATGTTCGTGCCGCCACCCGGTCGCCTGGCCGGGCGATCACGCCGATGGGTACATTGGCCATGATCCACTCCCAACGCTCCCACCGATGAAAGGTCGCGAGATTGTCTGCCCCCATCAGCCAGACAAATCGAACGCCCGGATACATATGTTGCAACGTTTGCAGTGTTTCAGCGGTATAGCGCGTTTGGGTGTGGCGTTCGATATCTGTTACCTCGACACGTGGATGCTGCATGACGAGGCGTGCGCGCTCCAACCGCGACGCGATGGGTGCTGGCCCGTTCTTCTTAAGCGGATTGCCAGGCGTCACCAGCCACCAGACCCGATCCAGTCCAAAACGTTTCAACGCCTCGCGCGTGATATGGGCATGACCACGATGGGCCGGATCGAAAGACCCGCCCAGCAGACCGATGACCTGACCAGGTCGCGCATATGGCAAATCGTAACGCATAAGAATGCCTGTATTCGTCGCAACCAAAACGATGCGCCCTCAGTCGATCTCGGCGGAGCGTGCCCACAGGTTTACGGTCTCTTCGCTGATACTTGCATCGATCTCATCCAGCTCTGCTTGGCTAAAATCCAAACGACCAATCGCGCCGACACAGTCCAAAACCTGTTCCGACCGCGACGCCCCGATCAGGGCGGTGGTGATCCCGCCATCGCGAAGCACCCATGCCAGCGCCATCTGCGCCAGCGTCTGACCCCGGCGTTCGGCAATATCGGCAAGTGCGCGTAGGCTGTTGACGACATTTTCCGACACCAGTTCGGGTGCCAGTGACTTGCCTTGGCTGGCGCGGCTATCTGCCGGTATCCCTTTCAGATACTTGCCCGTCAGCAACCCCTGCGCCAAGGGAGTGAATGCGATGGACCCAACGCCAAGCTCGGCCAATGTCTCCTTCAACCCGTCCCGTTCGACCCAACGGTTCAGCATGTTGTAGCTGGGCTGGTGGATCAGGCACGGCGTGCCCAGATCATTCAGGATCGCCACAGCCTCGCGCGTGCGCTGACTGTTGTAACTTGAAATACCCGCGTAAAGCGCACGACCCGAGCGCACGATGTGATCCAGCGCGCCCATGGTTTCCTCCAGCGGTGTGTCGGGATCGAACCGATGACTATAGAAGATGTCGACGTAATCCAGACCCATGCGCTTAAGGCTTTGATCACATGACGCAATAAGATACTTCCGGCTGCCCCATTCACCATACGGCCCGGGCCACATGTCATATCCGGCCTTCGAACTGATGATCAGTTCGTCACGCAAGCCCGCAAAGTCCGTCCGCAAAATCTCACCAAACGCCTGTTCCGCGCTGCCGTAGGGTGGGCCATAGTTGTTCGCCAAATCGAAATGCGTGATCCCGTTGTCGAACGCCGCCCGGCATATCGCCTGCTTGGTCGCGTGTGGAAAGTCATGCCCGAAATTGTGCCACAGCCCCAGACTGATCGCGGGCAGCTTCAAACCGGACCGGCCACAGCGCCGATATTCCATCTTTTCATAGCGATCTTCGGCCGGGTGATAAGTCATGATAGCTCCTTCGGGATTGCCCTGCCCCCTTTGTCTGGCTAAGACAACCGGAAGTCAAACGCGAGGACACATCCCATGGCCGCTTATCAATATGTTTACCACATGGACGGGGTTTCAAAGACCTATCCGGGTGGCAAGAAATGCTTTGAAAACATCCGCCTGAGCTTCCTGCCCGGCGTGAAAATCGGCGTGGTCGGCGTGAACGGCACCGGTAAATCGACGCTGATGCGGATCATGGCGGGCATCGACAAGGATTTTCAGGGCGAGGCGTGGGCGGCCGAAGGCGCGAAAGTCGGTTATCTGCCACAGGAACCCGAACTGGACCCGTCGCTGGACGTGCGCGGCAATGTCATGCAGGGCGTGGCCGAAAAGAAAGCGATCCTTGAACGCTATAACGAACTCGCCATGAACTACTCGGACGAAACAGCCGAGGAAATGGCCAAGCTGCAAGACGAGATCGACGCCCAGAACCTGTGGGATCTGGACGCACAGATCGATGTGTCGATGGAGGCGCTGCGCTGCCCCCCCGATGACGCAGACGTCACCAAGCTGTCAGGCGGTGAAAAACGCCGCGTGGCGTTGTGCAAGCTGCTGCTTGAAGCCCCCGACATGCTGCTGCTTGACGAACCGACCAACCACCTGGACGCCGAAACCATCGCGTGGCTGCAACAGCACCTCATTGACTACAAGGGCACCATCCTGATCGTCACCCACGACCGCTATTTCCTTGACGATATCACCGGCTGGATTCTGGAACTCGACCGCGGGTCAGGCATTCCTTACGAAGGCAACTACTCGGCGTGGCTTGAACAGAAGGCCAAACGGCTGGCGCAGGAAGCGCGTGAAGACAAATCCAAGCAGAAAACGCTTGAACGCGAGTTGGAATGGATGCGTCAGGGTGCGAAGGCCCGTCAGGCGAAATCCAAGGCCCGGATCAACGCCTATAACGAAATGGCCAGCCAGTCCGAGCGTGACAAGGTGGGCCGCGCCCAGATCGTCATCCCCAACGGCCCCCGCCTTGGGTCAAAGGTGATCGAGGTCGAAGGCCTGAAAAAACACATGGGCGACAAGCTGTTGATCGAAAACCTGTCCTTCAGCATTCCCCCCGGCGGCATTGTCGGCGTGATCGGCCCCAACGGCGCGGGTAAATCGACCCTGTTCAAAATGATCACCGGGCAAGAGACACCGGACGACGGCACGATTGAACTGGGCGATACGGTGAAGCTGTCCTATGTCGACCAGTCGCGCGACGACCTGATCCCGAATGAAACCGTGTGGGAAGCCATTTCCGGCGGCGCCGAGCTGATCGAACTGGGTGACGCGCAAGTCAATTCAAGAGCTTACTGCTCGTCCTTCAACTTCAAGGGTGGCGACCAGCAGAAGAAACTGTCGCTTCTCTCCGGCGGGGAACGCAACCGCGTCCACATGGCGCGTCTGTTGAAAGAGGGCGGCAACGTGCTGCTGCTCGACGAACCGACCAACGACCTTGACGTCGAAACCCTCCGCGCACTGGAAGACGCGCTGGTCGACTTCGCCGGCTGCGCCGTCGTCATCTCGCACGACCGCTTCTTCCTTGACCGTATCTGCACCCACATCCTGGCCTTCGAAGGCGAGGCGCATGTGGAGTGGTTCGAAGGCAATTTCGAGGATTACGAAGAGGACAAGAAACGGCGGTTGGGACCGGACGCGCTGGAGCCCAAGCGTTTGAAGCATAAGAAGTTTACGAGGTGAAAGAGCGGCCCCTTCGGGGCCGTTTTTTAATGGTGTAATCACTCAGCGTATCAGCTTATGAACATATCAATTCAGCAAATTCAGAACCGTCTGAACGATCACCTTTTCAAGGACAGAATCCTCGATAATAGTTTTCGAGGATTCTGGTGCGAAGCGATGGTCGCACAAGCTTTGGGACAAAGGTGCGCAATTGTTGGAGATGGTTGGTTCCCATGGGACCTTCAAATCGGCCCGCTTACAGCTAATTTTCCAGATCGAGTTCGAGTACAGGTAAAGAACACTGCTCGCCTTCAGCCTTGGAACCTTCACGATGGAATTCAATCCAAAGCCAGCTTCCGTAATGGGGCGGGCCTCTGTCAAGGGTTTCGGGCAAGTCAAAAATCCCGGCGAAGATCTCAACTTTCACCGAGTTTTAAGGCACAGATTCAGAAGCTTTCTTTTTCTTTTTCACTGCACCCGCACGTCAGGACTGAAGGACACCCCTTGCACGGGCTTCGCTCTTCCGTCCGTAGTCAGCCGCATGGCTGCCACTCTATGCCTGGTCCAAATCTGGTCCTGGGTGCCCATCTTTTACGCGTATTCAGCGTTAGCCGATAACTAGCGGGCTTTCGGCATCTCCAGGAACCTCGTCCCGGCAAGGGACCTCGTCGTACCTGTCGTCAGGTGCAGTGCGTTCCTCCGTCAGATCAAGTTCTGGAATTATTTTACTCAGACCGTTGCCGGGGAGCTCTGCACATGGCGGAATGGTGTGCCGTCTCGCCACATGCGGTGCAATACAACGCCAATACGCCGCGCAAGTGCAATCAAGGCCCGTTTCGATCCACGCCGATGGGCCACTCTGAGCGCCCAGGCCTGGAGCCAGTTTGGTGACCCACGGTGCATCAAGATCATCGCCGCTTGATACAAGGCCGTTCGAAGGGCCCGGTCACCGGCTCGAGTAATTTGCCCGACAATGTCCATCTCTCCGGATTGCGTACGTCTCGGCGTCAGCCCCACCCACGGACCAACATCCTTCGATCGCGCGAACCGGGTCGGATCGTCGATCGCGGATTTGACCGTCAGGGCGACGATCCGACCGACGCCTGGCATCGTCATCATCAGACGGCAAACGTCGTCTTGTTTTGCCAGATCCGCGATTGTCGCATCCAATTCAGCCAACTCGGCGCGCAACTGCGCACGCGCGCGCAAAAGGGCCTCTGTCGACGCCGACAGGATTTCATTCTGCTCAACCAGTTCCCTCACCCGGGCCTCGTACCTGATCCGGGTGACGTGTCCCAGCTTCAGACCGAAGTTCCGCAAAACACCCCGCATGGAAAGCTCAAGGTTGATGATGGCCTGCTGAACTGACTTGCGCGCTGTCAGCAACGCGCGGATTTCCTGGGAGGACACCGATTTGCGGTGCACGGGCCTGTACCATCCCATTTGAAGCAAGCGCGCAATGCCCTGAGCATCGCGCCGATCGGTTTTGATCGGCATGGCTTTCAAAGCGGCTTTCACCAACCGCGTTTCCATCAAGACCACGTCAAGTCCGGCCTCTTCGATGCCCTTACTCAGCCATTGGGACAGTGGTCCGGCTTCAAGACCGATCGCATCGACCGCGTACGGCAATGACGTCATCGCACGCACCAGCGCCTCAGGCTCGCTGGCGGCCTCCAACTCCTCAACAACCTTCCCTTGCGGCCCCAGCACACAAATCGCCGTGCTTGTCAGAGATACATCTAGTCCGATAAATACATTCATGTCGTTGCCCTTCTATTCTCAGGAATTGAGGCGCATGGAAATATACGACCTCGTAGACGCGCTGCAGGCGCATCAAGGGCAACGGCACTCCACATCATGCTGTCAAGCAAGCGAAACGTGCTCGATTCGCCGACAGCCCCATTACGGCATCTTT